>NZ_JBFBBD010000034.1:0-69274 GCF_040689515.1 Streptomyces sp. NPDC051173 | reverse complement strand
GCCACCTCCACCTCACCGCCCTCAACAGCTGAGTGCGAGCACGCCTACAAGCAGCACCGAAGTCAACCCCCGAAGGATTTACGACGCAGACCACTTAGACTCGCGGACATGAGCGTTGCAGTCGAAGTCCCGCCGGTCGGTGCACTGCTGCGGACCTGGCGTGAACGACGTCGATTCAGTCAGCAGGAGCTGTCCAACCGATCGCGGGTCTCCACCCGGCACCTCAGCCGGGTAGAGACCGGCAGGGCGCACCCGACACCGGAGATGCTCATGCGCCTCTGCGACAACCTGGATGTGCCGCTGCGGGATCGCAACCAGCTCCTGCTTGCCGCCGGTTACGCACCGCGCTATCAAGATCACCAATTGGACGACGCGTCGGTCGCAGTAGTGATGGACGGTCTACGCCGACTCCTCGACGCCCATCTTCCCTACCCCGCACTGCTGTTGGACGACCACTGGGACATCGTCGACGCCAACGCCGCCGTTGATCAGCTGCTGGCCGGTTGCGCGCCGGAGCTGCTGGAACCGCCGGTCAATGTGATCCGGGTCTGTCTGCATCCGGACGGGCTGGCCAGCCGGATCGGCAATCGGATGGAGTGGGGAAGCCATCTGCTGCAGCAGGTGAGCCACCGCGCCGATCGCACCCACGACCAGCGCCACTACGAGCTTGCCGCAGAGATCGCCGGGCACCTCGGCACATCCAATGCCGTCACCCACCTCACGGGACCGGTGATCACCCTCGAAATCGATGTGGACGGCAGCCCGCTCCGGTTCTTCACCACCTCCGCCACCCTCAGCACTGCCACAGATGCCGCCCTGGAAGGGCTGCATCTGGAGACGTTCCTGCCGGCCGACGACGAGACTCGACACCGGTTCGATCAGCGGTAGACCATGCCGGAAGGAACCTGCCGCCCGCCCGGCTCACGGCATCGGAGCGCGCCCGGGTTCCCCGCTTCCACGTCCACTTCACAGCGACCGGCTCCTCCTGGATCAACCAGGTCGAGCGATGGTCCGGCCTGCTCACCGACTCATACGCCGCAGCATCCACAACCTCCGTCGGAGCCCTGGAGGACGGCATCAGAGCCTTGAGCGGGCGCTGCCCGAATTCGTCGGGGCCCCGACCCGGAGAACATCGACTGGACCGGCGTCCACGAGGATTTGCACTGAGCGTTCGGGGCCACGGAATCGTGTCTCACGATCTTGGCCCTCGTGCTTACGAAGGGTGTCAGTAAGCGATTGGTGCAACGCGAGCTCTGTCCCACTACGGAATTGCGGGGCCGTGGGGCCGTCGGGCCGTCGGGCCGTCGGGCCGTGAGGCAGGACGCCACGTCGGGGGTCGAACTGTCACTTTGTGTTAACCTCAAGCGTTTGGACGGCGGTAACGGCTGGCGATTCCGTCCGTCCGGTTCCCTTGTTCGTCGGCTGCTCATCCCTGCCGGGCCTTCCTCGGTACGTCCCCCATGCGGAAGGCTCTTCATGAACCACTCGGACCGTCCCGGCACCTCGCACGGCGACCTCGCCCGGCCAGTGCCTCTCACCCCGGAGGTGTCCCCGGTCGCCTCCTTCGCCGACCTTGAGCTGCCGGCCGAGGTGCTGCGAACGCTCACCGAGCTCGGTGTGCACGAGCCTTTCCCGATCCAGTCAGCCACGCTGCCCAACGCCCTCGCGGGACGCGACGTCCTGGGACGCGGGCGCACCGGATCGGGTAAGACGCTCGCCTTCGGTCTGCCGCTGCTCGCACGGACGGCCGGGCGGCGCGCGGAGCCGAAGCGGCCCCTGGCTCTGGTCCTGGTGCCTACCCGGGAGCTGGCCCAACAGGTCGCCGAGGCGCTCGCGCCGTACGCCAGCGCACTCCGGCTGCGGATGGCCACGGTCGTCGGCGGCATGTCGATCGGCCGGCAGACCGCCGCGCTGCGCGACGGGGCCGAGGTCGTCGTCGCCACCCCTGGCCGCCTGCACGACCTCATCGAGCGCAAGGCCTGCCACCTGGGACGAATACGGATCACCGTCCTCGACGAGGCCGACCAGATGTGCGACATGGGCTTCCTTCCGCAAGTCACCGAGATACTCGACCACGTGCGGCACGACGGCCAGCGGATGCTGTTCTCGGCCACCCTGGACCGCGACGTGGACCACCTGGTCGACCGCTACCTTCACGACCCCGTCGTCCACTCGGTCGACCCGTCCGCGGGCGCGGTCACGACGATGGACCACCATGTGCTGGTCGTCCACGGCCCCGACCGCTACGCCGTCACCACGGAGATCGCCGCCCGCGACGGCCGCGTACTGCTGTTCCTGGACACCAAGCACGCGGTCGACCAGCTCACCCAGCACCTGCGGGCCAGCGGAGTGCACGCCGCGGCCCTGCACAGCGGCAAATCCCAGCCGCAGCGCACACGGACCCTCGCCCAGTTCAAGAACGGCCAGATCACCGTCCTGGCGGCGACCAACGTCGCGGCCCGTGGCCTGCACGTCGACAACCTCGACCTGGTGGTCAACGTCGACCCGCCCACCGACCCCAAGGACTACCTGCACCGCGCGGGCCGCACCGCCCGGGCCGGTCAGTCCGGCAGCGTCGTCACGCTGGTGCTGTCGGGCCAACGCCGCGAGATGAGCCAGCTGATGGCCGAGGCCGGCATCAAGCCGACGATCACCAAGGTGCGCTCGGGTGAAGCGGAACTGAGCCGGATCACCGGGGCCAAGGCCCCCTCCGGCACCCCGCTCGACGGCGGACCCGCCGCGCCCCGGACCAAGAACACCAACACCCCCTTCCGCGGCCTGGGCACCAGCAAGGACACCTCTCGCCACACCGGCGGCAAGTCCCGCAAGGCCAACGAGGCCCGCAAACTCGCCGAGGCCCGCCAGGCGGCCCGGGTACGCCGTGGCGGCTGAGAGACACAACCCTGATAACCGGATATCGCCGGCGTCTGTCAGACCGACGGTGGACTTGACGGCCGCGTTGGAGACATCGATCCGCGCGGCACGCGACAGGCACATCGAGCCGTAGGTCACCGCTGTACCGACAGATCACTCACAGCAGCGGGGGTGCGACGGCGTCGAGGATCCCGCGGGCTGCTGGTCACCGGCCCGGCCCCGGGCCAACACCCGCGACCACACCCTGCTGCCCGCGACCCCCGACCGCTTCGCCGACCTTCAAGCATCCCTGGGGCCACTGCCCCAGCACCTGCGGCCGAGCCTGGACGCCGGATACGACTACAGTACGGTCCACCAGGGCACGAAGGATCACAGGTCAGATCGCCCAGCGCGGCAGGAAGACCCCCGTCCAGACCGGCCGACGCCGGGTGGCAGAGCGCACGAACTCCTGGATGAACAGCTACGGCGAGCTCCGCCGCCGCACCCGAGCGTCGAGCGTGCTCAGCTTCTCGACCGCTGCGGCAGTTCACCCTCGCCAACTCCCACCACCCCAACCGCACCGTCCAGAAGCCGGCCCTGCACGCCTATCTACGCCGACGCCCGACACCCCGGAGTCCTCGCCGCCCAACGTCGTGAACGCGCCCGCATCCGCTGGAGTGGACGCCCCGCCGTGGCCGCGCGATTGGTCAGTCCGGCAGAGCCGGGCCAGTCTCCTTCGGGCCGTAGCATGCAGCGGACTCTCCGGTGACCAGAGCCCAGTAGCGGTCGCCGAAGGACCAATGCCACCACTCTGTAGGGTAGTTCACCAGGCCCGCAGCGGTGAGCGCGGCGCCCAGCAACTGACGGTTGACACGAGCTTCTGAGGTGACTCCCGTGGTGTGGACACTCTGACAATGGACCTTGTGGTCCGGGGAAGGGTGTTCTGGTGGGACGTAGGTCTCCGTATCCGGCGGAGTTCAGGAACGACGCGGTGGCGTTGTATCGCGCGGCGGGCGGGAAGCGTACGTATGCGGCGGTCGCGGCCGATGTCGGGGTGACGGGCGAGACGTTGCGCAGTTGGGTCCGGCAGGACGATGAGCTGGCGGGCCGTAACAGCAGCCGCGGTGAGCAGGCCGCCGAGAGCCGGGATGAGGAGCTGGCGAGGCTGCGGGCGGAGAACGGCCGGCTGCGCAGGGCCGAGAAGGAGTGGGAGCCCGAGCGGGAGATCCTGCGCCGGGCGGCCCAGTATTTCGCGAAGGAGATGAGGGCATGACCTGCCGCTGGGACTTCATCTCCGCCCAGCGCGCCGCCTTCGGCGTTCAGCGGCTGTGCCGGGTCCTTCAGGTCTCGCGCTCCGGTTTCTACCGGCATCTGGCGGCGGCCTCGGCCAGGGCCGCCAGGCAGCGGGCCGACGAGGAACTCGTCGGCGAGATCCGTGAGATCCACGCCGGTCACAAGGGCACGTACGGAGTGCGCCGCGTCCATGCCGAGCTGCGGGGCTTCGGGCACACCGTCAACCGCAAGCGCGTCGAGCGGCTGATGCGCAAGCACGGCCTGGAGGGCCTGCATCTGCGGCGCCGCAAGCGGACCACGGTCCCGGACCGCCTCGCACCGCCCGCCCCCGATCTCATCCAGCGCGACTTCCACGCCGGGCAGCTGGACGAGAAGTGGTGCGGCGACATCACATACGTGCAGGTCGGCGGCGCGTGGCTGTATCTCGCCTGCGTTCTGGACATCTGCTCGCGCCGGGTGATCGGCTGGTCGATGGCCACCCACATGCGCACCGGACTGGTCATCGACGCTCTGAAGATGGCGGTGGCGACGCGCGGCAGCAGCGTGGACGGGGTGATCTTCCATGCCGACCGCGGCTCGCAGTACACCGCTGCCGCGTTCGCCGAAGTCTGCGACGGCTTCAGGATCCGCAGGAGCATGGGCCGGGTCGGCTCGAGCTACGACAACGCCCTCGCCGAGAGTTTCTGGCAGGGACTCAAGAGGGAGACGATGCACCAGAGGCTGTTCTCGACAGTACGCCAGGCGCGACTGGAGATCTTCCAGTGGCTGACGTACTACAACGCCCGCAGACGCCACAGCGCCCTCAACTACCTCTCGCCAGTGGAGTTCGAACAACAGCATCTGCGAGCAGCTAAACTCTCAATCGCGGCATGAGCCCCTGTGTCCACACTCCGGGGGACGCCTCACCCCAGAGGCGCCCCCGTCCCCCGACTTCCGCGGCGTCACCTTCCACGAGATCCAGGCCCGCACCCTCCTCAACCGCATGCCCGGCTCCCCACCCGGCCGCATGGGGTGGACCCTCAACCCGTACCGCGGCTGCTCCCACGCCTGCACCTACTGCTTCGCCCGCGACGGCCACGACCACCTCGGCCACGACACCGGCGCGGACTTCCACACCCACCTCTACGTCAAGACCAACGCCCCCACCGTCCTGCGCCGGGAACTGCGCACCGGCAAGACCGGCGACCGGTGGGTGATGGTCGGCACCTCCACCGACTGCTACCAACGTGCCGAAGGCCGCTACCAGTTGATGCCCGGCATCCTGCGCGCTTTCATCGATTACCGCGTCCCCTTCACCACAACGACGAAATCAGCGCTCCTGCGCCGTGACATCAACCTCTACGCCGAAGCCGCCCGGATGACCGACGTCCTGGTCATGACCTCCCTCGGCTCCCTCGACGACCGCGTGTGGCACGCATTCGAACCGGCAGCCTCCCCACCCAGAGCCCGCCTGGAGACCATCCGCGCCCTGCGCGATGCCGGGGTCCCCGCCGGCGTCCTGATCGCCCCGGTCATCCCCCACGCCGCCGACCACCCCGCCGCCCTGGACGCGCTCGTCGACGCCTGCGCCGAGGCCGGAGCCGTCACCGTCTTCCCCGACGTCATGCGCCTGAGCCCCGGCGCACGCGCCTGGTTCCTCGGCCAAGCGGCGCGCACCCTCCCGCCCCGCCTGCACCAGCGCCTCGCCGCCGACTACGCCGACCGCCGCGCGATGCCGCAGGAATACATCCGGCAGGTCACCGAGCACATCCACGCCCGCGCCGCCCACCATGGCATGCCCGCCTGGGAGGACTACATGAAAGATCTGCGCATGCCCTGAGCCCGCCGCACACCACAGGCAAACGAAGCTACTCAGTCCTCGCGCCGCGTCACCGGCCTACTTCATGCGCCGGCGATACAGAGGATCCGTGAGGTCCGCCCGTACGTCGCCGGCCACCGCGGGGCGTTCCGCCACGTGTGAGCGCCGGGCGATGTCGGTGAAGGACAAGTCGATCTGCGGGACCCCGTAGGAGATGAGCTTGGCGACGGACGTGCCGTAGGCAACGCCCCACACCTTGCCCCACAGGAGCGCACCCGCGCACATCGCGCAGGGCTCGGCGGTGGTGACGACCACGTGCGAGGGGAGGTCCAGACGCGCCTCGGCGGCCTCGCGCAGCAGGTTGACCTCGGCGTGCGCCGTGAAATCACCGGAGAGGTCCGTGGTGTTGCGGGCTCCGGCCACGACGGCCCCGCTGCCGATGTCGACCAGGACGGCCCCGTAGGGCCAACGGGCCTGCCGGGCCCAGTCCACGGCGGTGGGCATCGCGCGCTCCACCGCGTCCTTGAGGTCCGCGGGCCAGTCCTCACCGCGGTACCGCGGCCGGGCGCTCACGGGAGGAGCGAGCACGCCGAGTGCGGAGAGCGGGGCGACTGCGGCCGCCGTACGCAGGAAGCGCCGACGGGTGCCAGTTGAGGAAGTCATTCCGCCTGCATAGCAGTACACCAGTGACGATCAAAGCCTTCGGACGCGATTCTGTCGGGTGTCGTAGTGGGCACGTGTGACCAGGATGCCGTAGCGGTCCCCCATACCCGCCTCATCGACCGGCGACGGGCTGAGCAGCCCAGACACTGGCGAACATCGACCCGGCGTGACACACCTTCAACTCCGGGCAAGGGCCGTTGTTGCCGGACTTCATGTCCGCGAAGACCCTCCGGCATCGGGCTCGGGCGAGGGCGTCGATCAGCCGGTCGAGCGGGGTGGGGCGTAGCCGCGGGTGTGGACGAGGTCGTGGGTGAGCCGGGTGAAGGCGCGGGTGGCGGCGCTGTGGTAGGCGCCTTCGCGGTGCAGGAGGGTGACGGTGCGGGTGGGCAGGGGCGGGTCGAGGGGGATGGGGGTGAGGTGGGGGTGGTCGTGGGTGATGGCGTCGGGCAGGACGGTGGCCAGAGGAGTGCGTCGGACGATTTCGGTGAGGGCTTGGATGGAGTTGGCCTCGACCGTGGTGCGGGGGGCGATGCGGTGGTCGGAGAAGTAGGCGTCGATGTGGCTGCGGGTGGCGAAGTCACCGCTGAGCAAGGCCAGTTGTTTGTCCTTCAGGGCGTGGACGGGTAGGGGTTCTGACGTCGTGTGGGCGCGCTGGGCGCCGGTGACGAGGCTGAGGGTTTCGGTGAACAGTGCGGTCGCGGCGATACCGGGCAGGTGGGGGCCGGCGAAGGCGATGCCGAGGTCGAGGCCGTCTGCCAGCAGGGCCGCTTCGATGCGGTCCTGAGGCATCTCCACCAGAGTCAGGCTGATGCCGGGGTGGCGGGTGTGGAGTTCGGCGGTGAGCGGGCCGATGAGGTAGGCGGTGAAGGTAGGAGTGACGCCCAGGCGCAGGTGGCCGCGGGAGAGGTCGTGGACGTCGTGGACGGCGCGTTCGGCGGCGGCCAGGTCGCGCAGTGCGCGCCGGGCGTGGTCGGTGTAGACGGCGCCGGCGTCGGTGAGCCGTACCGTGCGGCCGGAACGGTCCAGCAGCTGCACCCCCAGGGTTCGCTCCAGCTGCTTGATCTGCTGGGAGAGCGTGGGCTGGGAGATGTGCAGGTCTTCGGCGGCGCGGGTGAAGTTGCCTTGTTCGGCGACGGCGAGCAGGTAGCGCAGGTGACGCAGTTCGAGAGCGGCCATGGAAGCAACTATAGATGTCATCACTAGCTTCCATGGCCAACAGCTCTTGGACACTATATGCACAGGTCATGCATGGTGGACCTCACCAGCCCACAGGGCCGGTCGCCACCGAAGGGAGTGACCCATGCAGGACCTCGCCAAGGGCGTCGCCCGTTTCCAGCGGGATGTCTTCCCGGCCAAGGCGGAGCTCTTCGCCCACCTGGCCACGCATCACGCGCCGCACACGCTGTTCATCAGCTGCTCCGATGCCCGCGTCGTCCCCGAGCTGATCACCGGCACCGAGCCGGGCGACCTGTTCGTCATCCGTACCGCCGGCAACCTGGTGCCCGCCTACAGCCCCGAAGCCGACGGGGTGGCGGCGAGCATCGAGTACGCCGTCGCCGCGCTGGAGGTCAAGGACATCATCGTCTGCGGCCACTCCGCGTGCGGCGCGATGACCGCACTCGCCGAGGGTCACAACCTCAGCGGCGCCCCGGCGGTCGCGGCCTGGCTGCGGCACGCGGACGCCTCCCAGGCCCGCACCGACGCCGGTGACGTTCCCGCCCTGGTGCGGCAGAACGTGCTCGCGCAGTTGGCGAACCTGGCCACCCACCCTTCGGTCGCCCGCGCCCTGGCGCAGCGGAAGGTGACCCTGCGCGGCTGGGTCTTCGACATCGCCACCGGTCGCGTCGAAGAACTGTCCACCGCCGGCTCCGCGCTCGCGGCCTGACCCCCAACCGGATCCGGTTTCCCGTCCGCGACAGCTCGCCGGGAACCCACTCCCCCCTACTTGCCACTTCACCCACTGCGCGCGAAGTGGTCCACCTGAAAGAGAAGGACGTACCGATCATGGTGCACGCCCAGTTCGACCCCACCGCCCGCGAGGCCCTGGCCGCCACCGCCGTTGAGGCCAAGATCCGCAAGGACCTCTCCTGGCAGCAGATCGCCGACGCCTCCGGCCTGTCAGTGGCCTTCACCACCGCCGCCGTCCTCGGCCAGCACCCGCTGCCGGAGGTCGCCGCGAAGGCGGTCGCCGAGCTCCTGGGCCTGGACGACGACGCCGCGATGCTGCTGCAGACCATCCCGACCCGCGGCTCCATCCCCAACCGCATCCCGACCGACCCGACCATCTACCGCTTCTACGAGATGCTCCAGGTCTACGGCACCACGCTCAAGGCCCTGGTGCACGAGGAGTTCGGTGACGGCATCATCTCCGCGATCAACTTCAAGCTGGACGTGAAGAAGGTCGCCGACCCCGAGGGCGGCGAGCGCGCCGTCATCACCCTGGACGGCAAGTACCTGCCGACCAAGCCCTTCTGATCCTGCACCAGCCGGGGGGCGGGCCGCGTCGGCCCGCCCCCACCCTCTTCACTGCTTTGCTGCTTCACCGATTCACGAGGAGTTTTCCGTGGACTTCGCCCAGCGCACCATCGACATCGCCCGGCAGAACGTCGCCGAGGGCGGCCGCCCGTTCGCGACCGTCATCGTCAAGGACGGCGAGATCCTCGCCGAGAGCCCGAACAAGGTCGCCCAGACCAACGACCCCACCGCCCACGCCGAGATCCTCGCCATCCGTGAAGCGTGCGTGAAGCTGGGCACCGAGCACCTGACGGGCACCACCATCTACGTCCTGGCCCACCCCTGCCCCATGTGCCTGGGCTCGCTCTACTACTGCTCCCCCGACGAGGTCGTCTTCCTCACCACCCGCGACGCCTACGAGCCCCACTACGTGGACGACCGCAAGCACTTCGAACTCGACACCTTCTACGACGAGTTCGCCAAGCCGTGGCAGGACCGCCGCCTGCCCATGCGCCACGAGTCCCGCGAGGACGCCGTGGAGGTCTACCGCTTCTGGCAGGAGCGCAACGGCGGTGAGCGCCGCGTGGCCGGCGCCCCCACCGCTTGAGCCTGCCGTGCCGGATGTGACCGGGAAGGTGGCCTGGGTCCACCTGGAACTCGGCAGCACCCTGGACGCCTCCACCACCCCCCTTCCTGGTGGTGGAGGCCCCGGTCGGCACCGCTGTCCCCGTTCATTCCCCCAACCCGTCCCGAACCCGTTCTTCCCCAAGGTGGTGTCGTGTCCGAGCCGTCCCCGAGACAGCGGCTGCTGGTCCTTTCCGTGTGCTGCTCAGCCCTGTTTCTCGTCAGCCTCGACAACACCGCCCTGAACACCGCGCTGCCGGCCATCCAGCACGGCTTCGGCGCCTCCACCGCGGGACTGCAGTGGACCATCGACGCCTACCTTGTCGTCCTCTCCTCTTTGCTGCTGCTCGCCGGTTCTGCCGGTGACCGTATAGGCCGCCGCCGCGTGTTCCGCGCCGGGCTCGTTCTGTTCACCGCCGCGTCCCTGCTGTGCTCCCTCGCCCCCACCCTCGGCTGGCTGATCGCCTTCCGCGCTCTCCAGGCCGTCGGCGGCTGCATGCTCACTCCCGTCGCCATGGCCATCATCACCAACGTCTTCACCGACCGCCGCGAACGCGCCCGCGCCATCGGCGCCTGGAGCGCGGTCCAGGGCATCACCATGGCCGTCGGCCCCCTGCTCGGCGGTCTGCTGGTCGACACCGCCGGATGGCGCTGGATCTTCCTGATCAACCTGCCCATCGGCATCCTCGCGCTGGCCCTGACCGGCGAGGTGCCCGAGTCCCGCGCCCCGCGCCCCCGCCGCCTGGACCCGGTCGGTCAGCTGCTGGTCGTCGTGCTGCTCGCCACCACCGTCTACGCCGTCATCCAGGGCCCCGCCACAGGCTGGACCTCTCCCCAAGTGCTGGCCTGCACCATCACCGCCGCCGTGGCGCTGCCCGCGCTGATCACCGCCGAACTCGCCCAGCGCGAGCCGCTGATCGAACTGCGCTTCTTCCGCCAGCTCCCGTTCACCACCTCCGCCCTCAGCGCCGTGTGCGCCTTCGCCGCCTTGAGCGGCTTCCTCTTCCTCGCCGCCCTCGACCTCCAGGACGCCCGCGGCCTGGCCGCCTGGCAGGCCGGCCTCTACCTGCTGCCCATGGCCGCGATGACCATCGTCTGCCCGCCGCTGGCCGGACACCTCACCGCCACCCGCGGCCCCCACCTGCCCTTGATGCTCTCCGGCACCGCCACCACCCTCGCCGGACTCCTCGCCCTCCTCGGCGCCCAGCAGCACACCCCGCTCTTGCTGGCCTGCTACCTCCTCTTCGGCACCGGCTTCGGGCTCGTCAACGCGCCCATCACCCACACCGCCGTCTCCGGCATGCCCCGCGCCCAAGCAGGGGTGGCCTCCGCCATCACCACCACCAGCCGGCAGATCGGCAGCGCTCTCGGCGTCGCCGTCATCGGCGCCACCCTCCCCACCGCCGACTACGCCACCGCCACGTTCGACCACGCGAGCCGCCCCGCCTGGTGGATCATCACCGGCTGCGGCATCACCATCGCCGCCCTGGCCACTCTCACCCGGCGCCACGCCCACCGGAGCACCAGCACCCGGCACAGCACCGAGGCGGACTCCCCCGTGGTGGCACACCGCGCGCGATGAACCGAGCGACGGTCGCCGAGGTCACCTACGGGCCGCCCGTACAAGTACCTCCGACGCGAAGTCCTCGGCCGAGCGCGGGAGTCGGCCCAGCACCCGCTGGACGCCGTCGCCGAGTCCCGCCACCCCCTCGTGCCGGTAGTTGGCGTACAGGCCGTGCAAGCCGTCGATGACCCACGGGGTGACCCCGCGTTCCGTCAGCCCCGCGCGCCAGGCGTCGTCGAGCGGAACGTCCACGTGTCGCACCGGTCTGCCGAGCGCGGAACCGAAGCGGTCGGCGAGTTCCGGCAGCGTCAGCGCCCGGCGGCCGCTGATCTCGATCTCACCGCCGACCGGGCGCTCCGCGAGGAGTTCGGCTGCCGCGACCTCCGCGATGTCGCGTACGTCCACGTAGCCCCGGGCGCCGGGCCCGGCGGGATCGGCAAGGGTGCCGTCGGCGATCGCGGCGGCGGCCGGCAGGAAGTTCTGGAGGAAGCGGTCGGGGCTGAGCACGGTGAGTTCGGGGACACCGGCGTCGCGCAAGCGCCCGGTGATCACCTCATGGGCGCCGGTGACCGCGTCCTGGACGAAGCCGTCGCCGGTGAAGCACCGGGCGCCGAGCTTGACCACCCGGCGTACGCCTGCCTCGGCGGCGGAGAGGGCGAAGTTGCCCTCCGCGGCGATCTGTTGCTCACCGAAGGGATGAGCCAGATAGAGCCGGTCGACACCGGCCAGCGCCTTCCGGACGTCCGCCGTGTCGGATGCGTCCCCCCGGACGACCTCACCGGCGACCTCGCCGAGCGCCTCGGCGGCGGCCGCGGATCGTACGAGGTAACGCACGTCGTCCCGTTCGCGCAGCGCCTCGGTCAGATGACGGCCCACCGTGCCGTTCGGCGTGGTGATCAGAATGGTCATCGATCCTCCTTCGTCAAGATCACAACCGCCTTGGGCAGACCGCGAATTCCCTGCGCCCGGCGGCACATCCCGCTCGGCCCGCCCACGGCCGGTGGGCGTTCCGGACGGCTTCCAGTGGCGGCAGCACACGGCGACCGAAGTATTAGGCTGTCCCTATATGACCGAAGAACCATGGGATGACCCTGCTCAGTCGCCTCTGCTGCTCGCAGTCGACCGGGGCGACTACGAGCTCGTCACGGACGGGCCGACTCCGCCGGGGCCGGGTGCGGGGACAGAGGGACAGCGGGCCCTGGAGATCGCGCGGCGCTGGTGCGAGGCGGGCGTCGAGGCCGAACTGCGTCGCAGATCCGGGACAGCAGGTCCTGCGGAGCACACGGTCGTGCGGCATGACGGCGGGTGGCTGTCGCATGAGGTGTCCCTCGGTGGCCTGACCGTCCGTACGGGCCACGCGGCGATCCTCACCCGCCTGGAGTCCGCGTACGGGCTCGCGCAGTCCTTCGACGTGCTGAAGCGTCGTGCCCTGGCCGAGCCGGACGTCGATCACGTGGTGTGGTTCGAGACGACATCCGTGCTGTCGCAGCGACAACTGCGCACCCCCGCGAACCTGGACACGGCCTGGAACGCCGCGGCCGCGCTCGCCGTCAGCCCGGACCCCCTGGAGCGGTACTTCGGGGCCGACGTGCTGCACTGCGTCGACCTCTTCGACGAGAGCGAAGACTTCCCGTTCGACACTCCGCTCGCGGACCTCTTCCTGCCATGGGCGGAACGGGAGGAGGACCCACGTGTGCTGCGGGTTCTCACCGATGGTCTGGCGAGTTCGATGGATCCCCGCGCCGTGGCGCCGCTGACCGCGCTGACGCGCCACCCCGACGGCCGGGTTCGAGAACTGGCGGTTCAGGGGCTCCCGTTCCCGATGAACTCCGGGAACAAGGAGGCCGTGACGGCCGTCGTGGAACGCGCGCGGGACGACGTCCCCGCGGTCCGCCGCGCCGCCTGCACGGCACTGGGCGCCGTCCCCGTCGGCTACCCGGACGTGACCGTGGCTCACATCCCGTACGGCACCCTCCGCCTGGACGCACTGGCCGGATGCCTGAGCGATGACGAGGAGGACGTACGGGTCACGGCGGCAGGCTGGCTGGCCATGAGTGACGATCCGCGTGCCGACGAAGTGCTGTGCTCCTACGAGGGCATCGGCGAGGACTCGCCGTACTACGGGGAGCTGTACAGCGCGTGGCGGCGCCGCGAGCGGCAGGTCGCGGCCCGCTGAGGGCTCCGGTCCGCGGCGGATCGGCTGGACGTGGGCCCTGGCCTATCCGGCATCGGGCCGTGTGAGGACGCGGCGAAGCCAGCGGGTGCGGGCATCGCGGGCGTCCTGGCTGAGGGCCGCTTGCGGGGCGAAGGTGTCGAATCCGTGGAAGGCCCCGGGCCACACGTGGAGTTCGGCCTGGCCGCCGGCCTGCCAGATCGCGTCGGCGTAGGCGACGCCCTCGTCCCTGAGCGTCTCGGCCGACCCGACCTCGATGTAGGCGGGAGGCAACCTGGACAGGTCCGTGGCGCGGGCCGGAGCCGCGTAGGGCGGCAGGTCCGCGGCGCCGTACCGGTCACCCAGCAGCGCCTGCCACGCGGTGGTGTTGGACGTCCGGTCCCAGGTGTCGACGCCGGCCATCTGGTGGCTGGAGAAGGTGTTGTCGCGGTCGTCGAGCATCGGGCACAGGAGCAGCTGCCCGATCGGAGTGGGGCCGCCCCGGTCACGGGTGAGCAGGGCGAGGGCGGCGGCGAGCCCGCCGCCGGCGCTCTTTCCGCCGATGATGATGCGGTCGGGGTCGATGCCCAGTTCGCCCGCGTGCGCGGCTGCCCGGACGAGTCCGGCGTAGCAGTCCTCCAGCGGACCGGGGTAGCGCGTCTCGGGTGCCAGCCGGTATTCGACGGAGATGACGGCCAGTCCCAGCGGGAGGGCCCACTGTCGCAGCAGTTGCGGGAGCACGGACCACGCGTTGCCCATGATCATTCCGCCGCCGTGCATGTAGTAGAGCAGCGGCAACGGCCCGGCCGTCCCGGCGGGCCGCGCGCTCACGAGGGTGACGTCCGGCTCACCCGGCGCGCCCGGCACGCGTAGCTCGTCCGCCTCGAAGCGCCCGTCGGCTCGGAGGTCCCGGAGCGTCGGCCTGGGCCGGGTCGCGGCATCCTGCTCCTGCCAGGCCGCGAGGTTCTCGGGGGTGACCGGCTCCTTCACGGCGGGCCCCAAGGCTGTCAGCACCGCCTTCAGTTCGGGGTCGAAAGGAGGCGCGTCCCCGGCACTCATGGCCGACCGGCCCGTCGGGTGAGGGAACACCGGCCGGCACGGCTTGCGAGCTCGTCCGTGCGTACAGGGGACATTCGCGCGAGATCCATGCGGCGTAGTCAATCACCCGTGGCGGCATCGGGTCGCCGGGCCCGGCGGCCCTCTCGGTACCAGGGCCGGACCTCGGCACGGCACCGGTCGTGGATCCGTGGACAGCTCGGCTGTTGCAGCGGACGGCCCAGCCTGTTCTAGCCCAGGTCGTCGCCCGGAAGGCCCGTGGAGAAGGTGGGCCGGCCCCGCACCGGGCCGGTCGGCCGGAGGTCGTGCGCCGCGACGGTCACAGCGCGCTCGACGATGGTGTAGGTGAGACCGGCGTCCATGCCGTCGGCCCCCAGCCCGGCCAGGGGGACGCGAACCTCCACCACGTCGCCGCGCGAGGTGCGCCCCACGGCGACGTCCGTGTTCCGGTCGCCGTCGGTCTCCACTCGGAGCAGCTCGACCGGTTCGGCGAGGTAGGCGTACCAGGCGTCGCTCCGCCGCCCGAGTTCGTCGAGCAGCCAGCCGTGGGCGGTGAGCGGTGAGGTCGTGGGGTCCGCCGGCTCGTCGTCGGTGAGCCGGGCGGGGCCGGCCGCGGCGATCGACTGCAGGAGCGCGTCGCGGCCGGCCTCGGGGTCGGGCAGGAGGGTGGTGGTGGCACCGGGCCATTGCACGGTCACCTGTGCGCGGCCGGAGGTGAGGTCGATGTTCCGGACGCACAGGCCGAGTTCGGCGCTCCCGCGCTGAACGGCACCCAGGTCGACGAGCAACGGCGCCCACCACTCGGCCGCAGGCAGTGTGCGGGACGGCCGGACGGGGTGTCGGCTCATCGGGTGGACCCTCCTGACACGGGGCGGATCAGATGTTGATGGCGTTCTTGACCCAGTCGGGGCAACGCCCCTGCACACCCTCGCAGTAGGCGGTGATGACGCCCTTGGGCAGCATCGGGATTTTGGCGCTGAAGTCTACTCCCGCGCGGACGGCCTGGACCTTGTCGACGCGACAGGTCTTGAAGATCCACCAGCCGCTGCACTTCACGTGCAGCACGTCGGTGAAGTAGTTCCAGGTGTCCGGATACCCGGCGAACTTCTGCTTTCCGGCGGCTCCCGGGCGCGGGTACTGCGTGGTGGCCTGGACGGCCTTCATGGTGAGGTTGTGCTTCTGCTCTATCTTGGTGAGCCCGAAGCCCTTGTCCTTGGAGGGGTCGTAGTACCCCTGCCGCATGTAGACGGTCCAGCCGTCACGGTCCTTCCACTGCCCCACCAAGTCGTCGGGGCCGCGGAGCGTCGCGCTGTCCGTCGCGGCGGTGCGGGGTGTCTTCCCGGCGCCGAGCTGCTTCACCGCGGATTCGGGGATCCCGTGCCGGTCGAGATCGGCCAGCCGGAACGAGGAATCTCTCGGAATCCCGGACCCGTTGTCGAAGACGGAGAACTCCACGTCCCCGGACGAGCCCTGGGCGGTGGGCGCTGCTGTCATCGCGGACGCCGGTGCCGCTGCGAACAGCCCGGCCGCGAGGCCGAGGGCCGCCGAGGCGACGGCGTACCGACGTGCATTCACCTTACGCATGGTCCCCCTTGAGGTGACTGCCGTGCACTTCCGTTGCCGGACCCTCACGCTGCGATCCGGCCACCAGCAAGCTAGGGAGACCACTCGTGACGCGTCGACCCCCGCGGGGGCGAATCGGCCAGCCTCAGTTGCCTCCGACAGCAATCACCATTTGCAACAAGGGCGTTGCACGCCGCACAGCTCACCTGCTCGGGGCCGCGGACCGGGGGCGGGTTCCGTTTTCAGCAGGCCGGGGCCCGCAATGTGACCGAAAAGTTTCGGACACGGTCGGGCGACAGCCGCTCCCAGGACGAGCTCCCGATGGCGGCCTACGGGCCGTACCACCGGGAGACGCTAAAACCCCGACAGCACCGTACGAGAATGCCCCTCCGGCCATCACCACCGATGGCTCAGGCACCGGGCTGGTCGTCAGCGGCGTCGTCCAGGAGGTGCGGGCCGTTGTTGCGCACGCTGTTGACGGCCGTGGACACCGCGCGGGCATCGAGGTGGCCGTCGGCGGGGGCGGTCAGCAGGGGGCGGAGTTCGTCCGGGTCCTGATGCGCGGGGTCGAGCCAGCTGTCCCAGTCGGCCGGGGCGACGGCCAGCGGCATGCGCGGGTGGATCCGTCCGGCCGCGTCGGTGGCCTCGGTGGTGATGATCGTGCAGGTCGTCCACCAGGCCGCCTGGTCGTCGTCCGCCGTCACCGCGGGGTCGCGCCAGAATTCGTACAGTCCTGCCATCGCCATCGCCATCGTCCGGCCGTCCTGGGGGCTGATGAAGTAGGGCTGCTTGTACGCCTTGGCGGTGCCGATGGCCGAGACCGTCCGCCACTCGTAGAAGCCGTCCGCGGGCAGCAGGCAGCGGCGCTTGGCGAACGCCCGGCGATAGGCGGGTTTCTCCGTGACGGTCTCCACCCGAGCGTTGATCATCTTCGCCCCCACGTCCACGCTCTTCGCCCACGACGGCACCAGCCCCCACCGCAGCTGCCTCAGTTGCCGCACCACCTCACCCGTCGCGCGGTCGGGACGGTCCAGCACCGACCACACCTGATCGGTGGGGGCCACGTTCCAGCTCGGCGCGAGGGTTTCCCGCGGATCCCAGCGGGTGACCTGGAACAGCCCGGCCAGATCCTGCGGGCTGCGGGTGGAGACGTATCGGCCGCACATGACTCCACACCCTGCCACGCGACGGTCCCCGGTGGCCGGTTGCCACGGCGTCAGGCGCGGGGCGGCGCGACACCGGAACAGTGCGGTCTCATCATCCCGACTGGCTCAAAGGACCCTGGCCGGGCACGCCTGTCTGGCAGATGCTGAGGACGCTCGTTCGGACGGCGCTCGGTAGCTGCACGGACACCCCCGTCGAGAGGTGGACCGATCGGTGAACGAAGTCCTGGCCACAAGCTCCTCTCAGGGCACGGCTGCGAGCGGAGGAAGAGTCGATGCCTGTCTGAGCGACTTCCTGGCGTCCAAGATTCTCGACGCCGAGGAGCGGTGCCTGTCCGTCGAGGTCACCCAGGCGTTGCGCGACTTCGTCTGTGTCAGTGGCGGCAGACGCGTCAGGCCCGAGCTGTGTGTGGCCGCCTGGAGCGCCGCGGCCGGCGGCGGACCGGCGCCGGCCCCGGTGGTGCGGGCAGCGGCCTCACTTGAGCTCTTCCACGCCTTCGCCCTCATCCACGACGACTTCATGGACCGTTCGGCCACCCGCCGCGGCCGCCCGGCCCTCCATCGGCTCCTGGCCGACCGCCACGGAGCCGCTCGGAGCGCGACCGATGCCGGGCACGTGGGGGCCAGTGCGGCGATCCTGACCGGCAACCTCGCCCTGGCCTGGTCGGACGAGTTGCTCCACACCGCCGGTCTTACCCCTGATCAGCTCTTACGTATTCTGCCGCTGGTCGCCGGCATGCGGGAGCGGGTCCTGCACGGGCAGTATCTCGACATCACCGCCACCGGCCCGGTGCCCGAGATCAACACGGCTCTGCACGTCGCCCGCTGCAAAACCGGCAGCTACACCTGCGAACACCCTCTTCAGGTCGGTGCGACGCTGGCCGGGGCCTCCGGCGACCTGCTCGAAGCGCTGTCCGCCTTCGCACGTCCACTGGGTGAGGCGTTCCAGCTGTGCGACGACCTCCTGGGTGTCTTCGGCGACCCGGCCGCCACCGGCAAGCCTGTCCTCGACGACCTGCGGGAAGGGCGGCACACCGTGCTCCTCGCGCTGGCCTGGCAGCGCGCCACCCCTGGCGAGCGTGGCGTGCTGCGCGCCGTGGTCGGCAAGAGTGACATCACGGAGGAGGACGCCCTGCGCGTACGGGAGATCCTCACGGCGACCGGCGCCCGGTACGAGGTCGGCCGGATGATCGCGAACCGCCGCCGCGAAGCCCTCGATGCCCTGCGGTCGGCGCGGTTGCCCGCCGATGTGGTCACACGGCTGGCACGCATCGCCGATGTGGCCACAGGTTTCGCCTGATCCCGTAGGACGAGGAAGTGAGACGGCTCCGCACTTCAGAGTCAGGCTCCGACATACGCCGCCAGATGCTCGCCGGTGAGAGTGGGGCGAGCCGCGACGAGGTCCGCCGGGGTGCCCTCGAAGACGATCCGGCCACCGTCGTGACCCGCGCCGGGACCGAGGTCGACGATCCAGTCGGCGTGCGCCATGACCGCCTGATGGTGCTCGACCACGATGACCGACTTGCCTGAGTCGACGAGCCGGTCGAGCAGACCGAGCAGTTGCTCGACGTCGGCGAGGTGGAGGCCGGCGGTCGGCTCGTCGAGGACATAGACGCCACCCTTGTCGGCCATGTGCGTGGCCAGCTTGAGCCGTTGCCGCTCACCGCCGGACAGTGTGGTGAGCGGCTGGCCGAGGGTGAGGTAGCCGAGGCCGACGTCGGCGAGCCGTTCGAGGATCTTGTGCGCGGCCGGCGTGCGCGCCTCGCCGGCGCCGAAGAACTCCTCGGCCTCGGTCACCGGCATCGCGAGCACCTCGCTGATGTCCCGCCCGCCGAGGTGGTATTCGAGGACCGAGGCGTCGAAGCGCTTCCCGCCGCACTCCTCGCACGTGGTGGCGACACCGGCCATCATCGCCAGGTCGGTATAGATGACACCGACACCCTTGCACGTGGGGCAGGCACCCTCGGAGTTGGCGCTGAACAGCGCCGGCTTCACACCGTTGGCCTTCGCGAACGCCTTGCGGATCGGGTCGAGCAGTCCGGTGTACGTCGCGGGGTTGCTCCGCCGCGAGCCGCGGATGGGGCTCTGATCGACCGACACCACGCCCTCCCCGGCGGGGACCGACCCGTGCACGAGCGAGCTCTTGCCGGAACCGGCGACGCCCGTGACGACGGTCAGCACACCGAGCGGGATGTCGACGTCGACGTCGCGCAGGTTGTGTGTCGTGGCACCGCGGATCTCCAGCGCGCCCGTGGGCTCGCGCACCGTCTCCTTGAGAGTGGCCCGGTCGTCGAAGTGGCGGCCGGTGACGGTGCCGCTGGACCGCAGCCCCGCGACCGTACCCTCGAAACAGACACCGCCGCCCGCCGTACCGGCGCCGGGGCCGAGGTCGACGACGTGGTCCGCGATCGCGATCATCTCCGGCTTGTGCTCCACGACGAGCACCGTGTTGCCCTTGTCCCGCAGCCGCAGCAGCAGGTCGTTCATCCGCTGGATGTCGTGCGGGTGCAGGCCCGTGGTGGGCTCGTCGAAGACATAGGTGACATCGGTGAGCGAGGAACCGAGGTGGCCGATCATCTTGACGCGCTGGGCCTCACCGCCCGACAGTGTGCCCGAGGGCCGGTCGAGCGAGAGATAGCCGAGGCCGATCTCCACGAACGAGTCGAAGGTATGCCGCAGTTTCTCCAACAGCGGTGCCACCGAAGGCTCCTGGAGACCGCGCACCCACGCGGCCAGGTCCCTGATCTCCATCGCGCAGGCGTCCGCGATGCTGACCCGCTCGATCTTCGACGCCCGGGCGCCCGCACCGAGCCGGGTGCCGTCGCACTCCGGGCAGGTGGCGAAGGTGACCGCCCGCTCGACGAAGGCCCTGACGTGCGGCTGCATCGCCTCCTTGTCCTTGGAGAGCATCGACTTCTGGATCCGCGGGATCAGACCTTCGTAGGTCATGTTGATGCCCGCGATCTTCATCCTGGCCGGCTCGTGGTGGAGGAAGTTCTGCAGCTCCCGCTTGGTGTAGTCGCGGATCGGCTTGTCCGCGTCGACGAGGCCCGACTCGCTGTAGAGCCGGTGGTTCCAGCCGCCCGCCGTGTAGCCGGGGATCGTAAGCGCGCCCTCCGCGAGCGACTTGGAGTCGTCGTAGAGCTGGGTGAGGTCGATGTCGGAGACAGCACCGCGGCCCTCACAGCGCGGGCACATGCCGCCGGTGCGGTCGTAGGTCACCTTGACCGCCTTCCTGTTCCCGCGCTCGACGGTCATCGCACCGGCCGCCCGCACCGACGGGACGTTGAAGGCGTAGGCGCTGGGCGGGCCGATGTGCGGTTCGCCGAGCCGGCTGAAGAGGATGCGCAGCATCGCGTTGGCGTCGGTGGCGGTGCCGGCCGTGGAGCGGGGGTCGGCGCCCATCCGCTGCTGGTCGACAGTGATCACGGTGGTCAGCCCGTCGAGGACGTCGACGTCGGGCCGGGCGAGAGTCGGCATGAAGCCCTGGACGAAGGCGCTGTACGTCTCGTTGATCAGCCGCTGCGACTCGGCGGCGATCGTGTCGAACACCAGCGAGCTCTTGCCCGAGCCGGAGACGCCGGTGAACACCGTCAGACGGCGCTTCGGGATCTCGACGCTGACGTCCTTGAGGTTGTTCTCGCGCGCACCGTGCACGCGGATCAGATCGTGGCTGTCGGCGACGTGCGGCGCGGGCGACTGCGCGTCCGTCTTCGGGGCCTTGCTCATCGTCTCTCCATCTGTGGGACGGGCGAGCGGCGGAAGCCGAGGGCCTGTCCGGCGGATCTTGTGATCGAGTGCGGGTGGTTGTCGTCCACACCACCGCTGCGCGGCGGTGTCCTCAAACGCCGGACGGGCTTGAGTTAGCTGATGTGGGTGCGCAATTTCAGCCCATGGGGGCACCTCTGGGGGCACCCCCGGACGGAGTCTGGGGGAGATTGAGGACACGCCCGAAGGGCGCCCCGCCGCAGGCAGCAGACGACCCCAGCCCGGCAGCGGTCCGCCGGGCAGGCGGCTACGCCGCGGGCGCCTGCGAGATCCGCACCATGGTGCCCGAGGGGTCGCGGAAGGCGCAGTCACGCGGGCCCCAGGGCTGGTCCATGGGCTCCTGGAGCACCTCGGCGCCCGATGCCCGTACCTTCTCGAAGGTCGCGTCGAGGTCGTCGGTGCGGAAGACGATGTTCGGCAGGACACCCTTGGTGAGCAGCTCCTGCAGAGCGTCCCCGTCGGCCTGGGGCCGGCCGGCGTGCGGCTCGGAGAGCACGATCTCGAGGCCCGGCTGGTCGGGGCTGCCGAGGGTGACCCAGCGGAATCCGCCGGAGGCGACGTCGTTGCGCACTTCGAGGCCGAGGGCGTCGCGGTAGAAGCCGAGCGACTCGTCCGGGTCGTTGACGGTGATGTGGCAGTACTGGAGTGCGATGGTCATGTCGCCAACGTTAGGCGGCGCTTTCCCTGGCCGCTTCTCCGATCCTGCTCGGCTTGTTCCTGGTCGGTCTGGTGTTCACCTTCGCCACGCACGCGGGCATCGCCGTCACCGCGGGGTGCTCCCGCGTGCCGTAGGCGCTCGGCGTCTCCCCCACGATTTCGGCGAACCGCGAGCTGAACGAGCCGAGCGACGTACAGCCGACCGCCATGCACGCGTCGGTGACGCTCACACCCGCGCGCAACAGGGCCATCGCCCGCTCGATGCGGCGGGTCATGAGATAGCTGTACGGCGTCTCGCCGTAGGCCGCCCGGAACTGCCGCGAGAAGTGCGCGGGAGACATGAGCGCGTGCCGGGCGATCGTCGGCACGTCGAGCGGCTGCGCGTACTCCCGGTCGATGAGATCCCGCGCCCGGCGCAGGTGCCGGAGGGTGGCGAGCTCTTCGGGGGTCATGGGAGCAGGGTATCAGCGGCCTCTGGAAAACGCCTCTGACCTGCGGTTATGTGACTCTACGGGGTTCCGTCGGCGACTGGGTCGGAGGCGCGCGAACCGATCGTGGGACGCACCAGTCAGCCTATCCGGCCGCCTGCGGTCACAGCCTTGAGCTCGGCCAGCGATTCCCGCGTCAGCTGCGACAGCTCGCGTTCCTCGCCCGCCGCGACCCAGCGTTCGAAGCCGACCTTGAAGACGGCGACCCCCGCCTCGGCGAGCAGGCTCGCCCCCGATTCGGCCATGCCGCGGCCGCGCAAGGCGTCGGTGAGCGCCGCCGCTATCGAAGCCAGCTTGATGAGCTCGCGCTCCCGGAGTTCCGTGGTCGCCGTGATCACCGCCTGCCGCTCACGCGCGAACTCCCGGCGGTCGGCGAACATCCCGGACACCGCGTCGAGCCCTGCCACCAGTGCGTCGACCGGTGTCGCCGACCGCGGAGCACCGGCGACGCCCTGTACGAACACCTCCCGCATCTCGGCCGAGCCGGAGAAGAGCACTTCGCGCTTGTCGGCGTAATGCCGGAAGAAAGTCCGTTCCGTGAGCCCGGCCCGGCCGGCGATCTCCGCCACGGTGGTCTGCTCGTACCCGCGCTCGCTGTAGAGCTCCAACGCCGCTTTCGCCAAGCGCCCGCGCGCGTCCGGCTCCCATCGTCCCATGCGCGGATTCTACGTGATGACAGAGCCTGACATCGGGTGTAGCGTTGATGACAGGAACTGACATCAACAGTTTGGGGTTCTCCCATGCGCATCTTCGTGACCGGCGCTTCCGGCTGGATCGGCTCCGCCCTCGTTCCCGAGCTCATCGACGCGGGGCACCAGGTGGTCGGGCTCGCACGTTCCGACGCCTCCGCCGCCGCGCTCACCACGGCCGGGGCGGAGGTCGTCCGCGGCAGCATCGACGACCTCGGCGTCCTGCGGGACGCGGCCGCCGCGTCGGACGGCGTGATCCACCTCGCCTTCAAGCACGACATCGCCTTCTCCGGCGACTTCCAGGGCGCCGTCGAGGCCGACCGCCGCGCCGTCGACACCTTCGGCGACGCGCTCGCCGGCACCGATCGCCCCTTCGTCCTCGCCTCCGGGGTCGTCGGCCTCAAGCCGGGACATCCGGCGACCGAGCGGGACACTCCCGCGGTGGACGGCTCCCCGGTCTCGATGCGGTCGACCACCGCCGAGGCCGCGCTGGCACTCGCCTCGCGTGGCGTGCGCTCGTCCGTGGTACGGCTGTCTCCGACCTGCCACGGCGAAGGGGACCATGGCTTCATGGCGACCCTGGTATCCATCGCCAGGGCCAAGGGCGTGTCCGGCTACATCGGCGACGGCACCAACCGCTGGTCGGCCGCCCACCGCCTCGACGCCGCACGGCTGTTCCGCCTGGCGGTGGAGAAGGCACCCGCCGGATCGGTGCTGCACGGAGCCGCGGAGGAGGGCGTCGCGATCCGCGACATCGCCGAGGTGATCGGCCGTCACCTCGACGTGCCGGTGGCCTCCGTGTCCCCTGAGGCCGCGGTCGACCACTTCGCCTGGCTGGGTTCCTTCCTCGGTGTCGACGCCCCGGTGTCAAGCACCCTGACCCGCGAACTGCTGGACTGGAAGCCGACACATCCCGGCCTCCTCGAAGACCTCGACAAGGGCCACTATTTCCACTCTCCTGCCGCTGCGGCCTGACCTACGGCGTCGGCAGTACGGCCGGCGGGGACAGGGCGAGGGCCCGAGCGAGGGCGGCGGTGACAGGCGCAAAGCGGCCGGGCAGCCAGTGGGCGGCCCAGTCGGCGGCCAGCGCGAGGAAGTTGGCCAGGTCGTCCTCGGCACCGTCGAGCAAGCGGCGGAGCTCGGTGACGGGCAGCTCGATCACAGGACTGTCGCTCTGCTCCGCGTCGACGGTCAGCCGGACGGTGTCGCCGAATCGCTCGGCGAGCGGGGCGGGGTCGTGACCGAAGGAAGCCCAGCCACTGCCGTCGACGACCTCGCCCCAGTCCCGCCACTCCTCCAGCCCGTTGCAGCAGCCGGGCAGGAAGGTGGCACCACCGGAGGTGTCCGTGACCCGCATGCCGCCCGCCGCGAAGAGGTCGTCGAAGGTCAGCAGTCCGTGCAGGAAGAATCCGAGCGGGTCGGCGGGCCGTGGCGGCCGCTCACCCTCCTCGGGGTCGATGTCATTGCAGCCCGCGATGCTCATCACCGCCGTTCCGACCTCGGCGGGGGTGAGCTCGCCGCTGAGCGGCAGGTGGCTGAACGGCTCGATCTCGGCGACGGGCCATAGGTCGAAGCCATCGGGGGTACGGGCCTCCAGGACAGGCTGCATCACGATCATCCGGTGAAGTGTTCCGTATTTCTTCCCGGTTGCCCCTGACCGGCGCTGTGGCGCCCCTGAGCATCGAGAAACTGCTCCGCGTGCGCGAGCGTCCACTCGCCAAGAGCGAGCAGCGGGCCGTCTGCGAGGCCGGCGCCCAGCCGTGACCGACCGCGCCAACGCGGTGGACCACGCCTCCGGCGCGCCCGCTGTGCTCGGCGGCCCGGCAGCTCGAAGAAGTGGCGGGCTTCGTCATGCGCCTGGCCGCCGCGGGCCGCGACCCCGCCACTGCCGTGCCCTTCATCGCCCCTTCAGAACGCTGAGCAGATCATTTAAAGTTCGGCGACGAGGGCGTCGAGGTCCGTCGCCTGGCCTTCGGCACCCTCGTCATGCCGTTGAGATCGCCGCTCGCACCGCCCCCAAGGGACATCGATGGAACTCTCCCAAGTCCGTCTTCTCGTCACGGACTTCCCCGGCTGCTACCGCTTCTACCGGGATGTACTGGGACTCAAGCCGCAGTTCGACGCGGAGGACGGCCCGTACGCGAAGTTCACTCCCGACGGCGGCACGGCGGGCATCGCTTTGCAGGACCGCGCGCAGCTGGCCCGGGTTCTGGGCGAACTCGACGCCGAGCCGCACGGCCACCGCTCTCTCGTCGCCCTGCGGGTTGACGACATCGACCGCTGCTGCGAGGAGTTTGCCGCGCGGGGAGCCGTGTTCGTCCATGGCCCTGCCCCGATGACGGATCGCATGCGCGTCGCCCACCTCAAGGATCCGGAGGGAAATCTTGTCGAACTTCAGGAGTGGCTGGTCCTCCGTGGGTGACATACGTATCAGACCAGGCGGCCCGGCCGACGCACCGGCCATTCTGAGCATGCTCGACTCCGCGGTGGCCTGGATGAACGCACACGGCAACACCGAGCAGTGGGGCACAACACCGTATTCGCAGAAGCCCGGTGGCGTGACGCGGGTCGAGCGGTACACGACCGAGAACTCGCCGTACGTCGCGGAGTGGGACGGAACACCCGTCGGAGCCCTGGTGCTGGACTCCGGCCCCAGCCCGCAGATGCCGATCGCCCCGGCCGGGGAACCCGAGCGGTACGTCCGGCTGCTGGTCTCCGACCGACGGTACGTCGGCAAGGGCATCGGGGCGGCACTGCTTACCCATGCCGCCGAGGAGACCCGACGGGCCGGCGTGGAACTGCTGCGGGTCGACTGCTGGGCGGGCGGCGGGGGCGAACTGGTCGCGTTCTACGAGCGCAACGGTTTCACCCCTACTGACCGCTTCCTCTCCGATTCCTGGCCGGGACAGGTGCTGGCCAGACGGGTCGGCTGACGACAGTACCGGTGAGCTGCTCGGCGTGCTCCCCGGCTGGGCTCACCGATCAGCTGCGAAGGGCCGCGTCGAGCTCGTGGTGGAGCGAGTCCAGCCGGCTACGACCCGCGCTGCGCGGCGGCATCCGACGCAGCAGCTCGCGCACTTCCGGCGGTGCGTGCTCGATCGCCCGATAGATCTCCTCGTCACCGACGCCGGTGTCATCGCCCGCCGCGATCTCACGAGCGCGCGCCGCGTAGACCGCGGGGCCAAGGATGTGCTTGGACTGGTGAGAGGTGGCCAGTGGGTGGATGTACGGGGTCGCCGCCGCGTAGCACGCGGCGCGGGCGGCGGCCGCGGCTGCCGGATCGCCCACTTCGCGTGCGGCTTTGTGCGCCGCCCAGGCGAGGGAACGGAGTCGCGCTGTCCGTCTCCCCTCGCGCACGAAGGTCCGGATGCCCTCGATCGCCTCGCGAGGGCGGGTGTCGCAGGGAGCCTTCGTCTCGAACAGCGGGAGCACGCGCTCGACGCAATCGGCAGCCCAGACTCCGAGAAGTCGGCGGTCGTCGTCGCTTATGTTCACCTCGTCCATCCGCACATCATGCCGGTTCGATTGCCCCCTAAACGTGCCCGGGCGAGGCCGGCCGCCGCAGCCACGACTTGAGGACGGCATAGTCGTCGTCGGTCAGGCCACGGCGGGGATCGACGCGGTGGAGAAGGGCGTGTCCCTGGTGATGGGTGGCGACCCATGTCCGGTCCGTGTCGGTGATCTCGTCGTCGACCCAGGCGAACGGGCGGCCCGCCGCCCATGCGACAAGGGCGCGGGTCTTCCAGTGCAGACCGTTCCGTTCGTCCAGGTCGTCGGTGTCGGACGGCTCCGGCCAGGCCACCACGGCGAGCTGCGGCAGACCGAGGCGTGGGGCGATGCACTCGTTCGCGTCGGCCATCCATGTCGTGGCCCACACCACCTCGCACGGAAGCTCCGCCAACCGCCGCCCGTGTTCGGGATCGATCCTGGTCAGCAGCGGGTTCGCGGCAGCGTCGAGCGATTCACGACCTGTCGCACAGGTCGGATAGGTCGGGTACTCCTCGGGAGCCGCGCCGAACGGGATGAGTGGGCCGTCGACGTCGAGAAACAACAGGGGGCGCTGCGTGTAACCAGTCACGGAAGCACGATAACGACCCCGTCGGCCCGGCTCGGAACGAGCCGCCCGTGCGCTCAGCCGGCGGCGGTGCCGAACCACCTCGGCAGTTGGCCGAGCAGATCCTGCTGGTCTTCACCGGCCCACGCCGAAGTCGTAGCGGACCCCGACCGCGGTGATCATCTCGGTCACGTACCGGTTCACCTCCTCGAAGTCCATCAGCTTCGAGAACAGCTCCCGCAGCGCGGTCGGTCCCGCCTCGGCTCCCATCAGCGTGATCTGCGCACGGGTGTTGTCCAGCACGGCGGCGCCCACCGGGTGCCGTTCCGCGTGATAGCTGTCCAGCAGCCCCTCCGGCGCCCAGCCGTCGATCTCGGCGGCCAGCTTCCAGCCGAGGTTGAACGCGTCCTGCACGCCGAGGTTGAGCCCCTGCCCGCCGGTCGGCGGGTGGATGTGCGCCGCGTCGCCGGCCAGCAGCACCCGGCCGGCCCGGTAGCGCTCGGCCTGCCGGGAGGCGTCGCCGAACCGGGACAGCCAGCGCGGCGAGTGCGCGCCGAAGTCGGTGCCCGCGAAGGCGCGCAGCTGCTGCTTGAACTCCTCAAGGGTGGTCGGGGCCGTGCGGTCCTCGACCACGCCTTCGGCGGGCACGATGGCGCGGTACGTCCCGTCGCCGAGGGGCAGGGCGCCGAACCGCCGTTGGGTCTTGTTGACTTCCGCGACGACGGCGGCGATCGTCGCCGCGTCCTCGGTCATCTCCATGACGCCCAACAGCGTCTCGACCTTGCTGGGCTCGCCGGGGAATCCGACGCCGAGCAGCTTGCGCACCGTACTGCGGCCGCCGTCGCACCCGACGAGGTAGCGCGAGCGCAGGCGCGTGTCTCCCCCGCCCGCCGCACCCTCGTCGGCGGGGGCGCCCGCCAGCTCGACGGTCACCCCGTCCTCGTCCTGGCTCAGCCCGATCACTTCGCGGCCGCGCCGGATCTCGGCGCCGAGTTCGAGGGCACGCTCGTCGAGCAGCCGCTCGGTGACCGGCTGCGGGACGGCGACGCCGTACGGGTGCGCGGTGTCCAGCCGGTCCGGCCACGGCTTCATGATGCCGCCGAAGAGACCGCCGACGCTGAACTTCTCGCTGGTCGCGAGGAACCGGTCCAGCAGACCACGCTGATCCATCATCTCGACGCTGCGCGCGTGCAGGCCCTGCCCGCGGGACTCCTGCGTCGGCTCGGTCAGCTTCTCCAGCACGACCACGTGCACGCCGTGCAGCCGCAACTCGCAGGCCAACATCAGACCGGTCGGCCCACCGCCGGCAATGATCACGTCAATCATGAAATCCCTGTTTCCGCTGGTCCTGGCTTCGGTCGATGATTGTGCGGCACGACCGGGGCCTTGCGGCAAGCCCCCCTGTGCGCTATACCTTGAGAGTGGCAAGGAGAGGTTCCACCTCCTTGCCTTTTCCTTTTCCCGCCCGCTGCGGCTCCTGCCCACTGCGGCCGGAGGGCCGTGGCTGCCCCGGACCGCCCGGTCCGGCTCCGGTACGGGAGCGGCCCCGGGCACGGAGCTCTGACGCGACCGGGCCGCCCCCATGCCTACCCGGTTTCCGGGCCTATTCGCCCCCCACCGAGGCCTGGATGCTGTTCACATCACCCACCTTCAGGTTGTCCGGCGTGCTGTACTCCCCATAGCCGGCGATGACCGAAACGGACACCCCGGAATCGGGCTGCCAGAACCTCCGGTAGTAAGGCGCGTTCGCCGGGTCCGGGATCTCCACCAGGGGGACGCCGCGGCGCTCCAGCAGGCGCCGCAGCTTCTCGAAGCGGAGCCTGGGGGCGAAACGCCCGTAGCGAGCGCGGAGCGTCTCCTCGACGAGGGTGCGGTCCCGGCGCGCGAGCCTGTGCACCTGCAAGGTGAGGTGGTGGCCCGACCAGGGGTGGTCCGCGGAGGGGCGGTCCCAGAAGAACTCGGTCAGGCCGTAGTCACGGCACATGCTCCGGTCACCGAAAACGTTCTCGCCGAAGTCCGGCCCCAGGACCTCGGTGACACGGTCGGGAGAGTCCGTCGGGCGTATGCCGAGCACGGTTCCGGTGGCGACGACGTCCGTGTAGAACGCCAGGGAGTACGGAGTCAACTGCGTTTCCTCGAAGCGGTGGGTCAGAAAGGGTCCACCGATTATCGCTCGACATGTGTGCGCCCCGAGTTCGACGGCATGCTTGGTGACCTCCACACACCGGGAGGCAAGGCACGTGCGCCTCCTGGAAGGCCGTGTCGGCGATGGCCGCGCTCCGGGTGGGCGCACTCGAGCCTGGTTCCCGTGGCCGGCGACGGGACATCACGGGCAGCACAATCTGACGCTGCGGCAAATCCTTCCTCTGCCGGACGGCGGAAACTGAACGCCTTATTCATATGATCCGATCGAATGACGACTTAGTTATTGAGATTTCGTGTTTGGTCGCTCGGTCTCGTGGACAGCCTGCGTGCGCTGTCGACGCGCCGTAGCCCAAAGCGTCGCAGAGCGCACCACCCCGATCAGCGCAAGTGGACAGAGCTCTTCTCCCGTTCCGCGTCTGCCCGGAGGAATTCGTGCCGCTTCTTCACTTCGATCTGGACCATCTCAGCGACACCAGCGGCCTGTTGGTGGAGTACGCGGGGGTGACGGTCACACCGGCTGCTCACACCGCCAAGACCCGGAATCTGCGGGACGCGAACCGGGCGCTGCGTTCAGCTCCCCTGCTGCGGAGCGGGTCCGTCTTCACCCACTTCGTCAATCTGCCGGACCCGCGTGACGACGACCCGGCGATCGACGGGCTCCGCTGGGTCAAGGTGACCCGTCCGGGGCCGGGGACAGCCAAGCTGCGCGAGGTGGTGCTGATCGCGCCGATCTTCCCGGAGCGTCAGCTGGAGGTGTTCTTCCGAACCGCCTTCCGCATGCCGGGCAAGCCGTACGAAAGCCTGGTGCAGCGGCGGTCCGGGCTCAGCGCCCTTCCCGCTGTGTACAGCGGGAAGGGCGCCTGGCTGGGCTTCCACGAACTGTCGGTGAAGGGGAAGGCCGGGGAGGACGACGCGCTGGCGGTGCTGCGCGACGCTCAGACCCTGATCACGCCGATGGACACCGCGGCCGGCCTGGTCGGCCACTACGCGGACCTGGCCAGCACCGACCCGTACACCGCCACCGTGGTCCACCACGACCACATCCTCCCCGATCCCGAGGTCGCTCCCGACCAGTACAACGCCATGTCCCTGCTGGCCAAGCGCATCCGCGAAGCCGGTGACTCGTGGTCCCCGGTCGTCCCCTGCGAGGACCACAAGGGCAATCCCTTGACGGCGGAGTACGCGCTGGGTGACATCGAGGTCGGTGACACGATCCACACCTACGACGTCGAGCCCGCCGTCCTGGAGGCGGCCGGTCCCGCCGTCGCGGGAGCCTGTCGCACCGCCGCGGACGATCCGCGCCTGCGCCGGCGGCTGTGGTCTCGTTCGTCGGGGACCTCGACGCTGGTCACCCACCGGTCCGGGGCGACAGCAGGCGAGAGCGGTGAGCCGTCCGGCATGGGCACGCGGTCCCCCGCCACCGAGGAGGCGGGGGCCGGGAGCACTCCCGCGTACAAGTGGACGCTCGACCAGCGCACGGAACACCACGGTGTGAGCGTCGCGCTGGGCGGGGCGCCGGCCGGGGACACACTGCGCGTCGATGTCTGCAACGACTACCTCCGTACGCTCTACGCCGGCTATCAGCTGTTCGGGGCCGAGGGCGGCACTGTCGGGAAGGTCGAAGGGCTCAGCGCGGTCTCCGCGGTCAACACCGTCCTGGGCATCCCGATGCCGACGGACCCGCATCGCCTGGAGGTCCCGCTGGCGGACGCCGCTTCGGTGGAATTCCTCTTCGGCAGCTTCGGCACCTCGGACTGGGTGGGGGACGTCAGCACCAACGGAGCCGTTCTCACCGCGCTGTGGCAGTACGCCGTGCCTGTCTTCTGCCTGGCCGCCGGGGCGGCCATCACCCATACGAGCCTCTACCACGACCTGGTCAGCGATCCCGATCTCTACATGCCGGCGATCGCCCTCTTCATCGCGATCGCGGGCGGGAGCATCGCCACGGGCTCGGCGCTGTACAACTTCAAGTACGTCACCAGCCTCGCCGCCAAGATCATCGGCGGGCTCCTGCTCCGCAAGGGCATGGAGAAGCTGGGGAAGTGGCTCGTGAAGCAGGTGGCCGTAGGGACCGTCTCCCAAGCGTTGGGCCCTTTGGGGTGGACGCTGCGGCTCTGCGCGGTGGCCCTCAACGCGAGCGCCATGGCGGTGACCACCTGTCAGATCCTGTCCTCTCCGGCGTGTGTGCGGGTGCGGGCCCGACGGGCCCTCGACGTGGCCGTCACGGTGCTGCCCGACGAGCGGCACGGCGAGGCCGGGAAGCCCGAGACGGCAGTGTGGCCGGCGCTTGCCCGACGGTACGAGGCCACCCTGGTCTACGAGGGAGGCACCACCCGCAAGGTCACCGGCGCGATGGCCGCCACCACCAACTCGACTCCGCTGAAAGTGCGGTTCGACGACGTACCGGCGGGCGGCCGGGCCCGCGTCCACGTAGGGGTCTACAGCGACAGCGGCTGGCTGACCGGTGCCTGGCAGAGCGACTGGTTCGCCACCAGGCCCACGAGCGGTCATCTGCTCGATCTCGGGTCGGTGCGCATCACCGAGCACCTGGTGCCGCTGGCGGGGAGCACCCAGTACCGCTACAAGGAGAAGATCGCCTATCAGGACGGCAGGTTCTCCTGGCGGGCCGGTGACGAGCCGCCGACAGCCACCCGTGCCGACCTGGACTGCCAGGGGCGGCAGCACCTCTGCGAGGTGGTCTCCGCCACGCTCAACAACAGCGCCCAGCAGATCGGTTACCTCTGGCGCGCCTCCGGCCAGCACCTGCCGCCCGACCACGGCTCGTTGCCCGGGTCGGACGAGCAGCTGTACGTCGCCCAGAACCTCTCCTTGCTGGAAGACCCCGACAGCCGGCTGCGCTGTTCGGACGTCGGGCTCACCCAGCGCCCGGCCCTCGGATATGCCGCCGGCACCAAGAGCGGCAAGGCGATCGATCCGGACAACTACCTGCTGGATCCCCGGGGTGACGGGGAGATGCACCTGCGCAGGGTCGCCCTCGACAGCCGCAGCGACCTCCCGCTGGCCCTGCCCGGCCCGTCCTGGGGACGGTTCCCCCTGCCGTCGGTCGACGCGCTGGTCGTACATCCCGACCGGGCGGTGCTGGCCGCGTCCTGGCGCCACCACAAGTTGATGATCCTGCAGCTGCCGGAGACGCCGAGCGAGGACGACAGCAAGGCGCCCGTGGCAGTCATGGTCGGCGGCGAGGGCATCTCCGCGGGCCTGCTCCGGGGGCCCAAGGCGATGGCTGTCGCGCCGGACGGCCGGATCCTGGTGCTGGAGTCCCTCAACAACCGGGTGCAGGCTTTCGACACCAAGGGGAATCCGGTGCCGAGCTTCACCACCGCTCCCCCGCTCGGCACGGTGCGCACGGCCGACGTCCGGGCCGACCTCGACGCCGGGACGGTCCCGGAGGTGGTACGGACCGTGCTGCGCGGCGCTCTCACCAGCGTGGCCTGCCGCCTGGGCACGGAACACACCGCCCAGCTGGACAAGGCGGCCTTCGAGCCCCGGCACGACCCGCTCATCGGTGACCTGGGCCGGCGGGGCGTCCATCTCGCCTACGACCCCGAGCGGATGGGCGATCCGGAGGTCAGTGCGCAGATCGCCGTGATCCGGGCCGGTGCGGAGTGGCGGATCAGCGACCCCCGTCACTTCGCCTGGGACGTGCGGCTGGAGGAGGAAGAGCTCTGGGTGTACCGCCGGATCACCCGGTACACCGTCGAGGTCCAGGAGGCGGGCCGCCAGTGGCTGGTCCGGGACGCCGACTCCACCGACGCCTGGAAGCTCGCCCCGGCCCGCTCCTCCTCGACCGGCACGGACGTGCTGTCCTGCACGTCCTTCTTCGGCCTGGCCACCGGCACCGGGAGTGCCGTGACCTACCTGGACCTGGCGGTCGAGGCCCAAGGCCACATCTATGTGCTCTCCGCCGCGGGACCGGGTGCAGCCTCCCGCGACTACGTGCTGGGGGTGTACGGCCCGGACGGCCGCTTCCTGTTCCGCAGCCCGGACACCAACCTGACCCGTACGCCGCAGAACATCGCCGCGGGCGCGATGGCCGTCGACATCTGGCGGAGTCTCTACGCGGTCGGCTACGAGACGCTGTTCGCCCAGCAGGGCACGCCCCAGCCGACGGTCGCCCACTGGGTCCCCACGCCACCGCTGTTCAGCCTGCCGCTGGGGGCGCGCGAGAGGTACGACGACCGCAACATCTCCGCCATCGCCGAGGACTTCTCCGCTCGCGGTATCGACCTGAGCAACGACGCCTACGCCACCGTGGTCGCCAAGGGGGAATCGTGGGAGGTGCGTGACGGGCCGACCGTCTACCGCGTGTACCGCACGGCCGAGGGACTCCAGGTCTACGACCTTCCGGTGTGACGACCCCGAAGCACCCCGCGAGGCTTCCCGCCCACAGCCGCGAGAAGAGGAGTGGCATGCAGGCCCTGACCCTGGCCATCGGCCCGGAAGGCGTCAAGTTCTTCACCCGGTGGCTGGTGAACGAGTCACTGATGTCGAGGCTCCAGCAACTCAAGCCGCCCGGCCGGACCATCAACCTGCCCAACTTCGATACAGGGGCGAGCACCAGGTGCCGCAATCTGCAGATCGTCCTGAGCAACAGCCGGCTCGATGACTTCCGGCCGAGCTACCAAGGAGTGACCCAGGGAAATGGCGGCAAGTTCTCCGTGGGGCTCAAAGCGGTGGATTTCGCGGCTTCCTACAACTGGAGGGAGACCTGGCAGCAGGAAAGGTGCACACCACACATGTGCTACTACAGCGACATGGGCCCCGACGACTACCAGTACCGTCCCCTGGTCGCCTCCTTGAAAACGTCGGTCACCCTGGGCTTCGCGTACCGGTCGGAGACCAACACCTACGACGTCACCTGCGAAGGGATCGGCACACCGGCCGTCGACTCGAACGGCGACATCCCCGGCGGCAGCATCCTGAACAGCGGACGGGACTGCTATCACAACCAGGCCAAGGACGAGGCCGCGAACGCCCTCAAGAACATCGACTTCACCTCCGCCCTCAACGGCGTGATGCCCAAGCTCATCAAGTCCATCGCGGCGAGCGGCGAGCTGGTACCCGGCCTGATCACGTACGACTTCGCCGTCGGGGACTCCGGAGTGACCTTTCCCGACAACGACCAGGGAATCCGCATCGGTGTCACCGGAAGGGTGGCCTACCAGGGCACCTGGTATCCCGGCGCGGAACCGCCGAACCTGCCGGTCCCGACACCACCCGGTGCCGGCGGCAAGCATCTGCGGGCGTACGTCTCCGACTACGAGATCAACGCCCTGCACTGGGCCTACTTCAACGCCAAGCGGCTCAACCGGGTGGTCAAGCCGGGAGACCCCAGCATCACCAACCCCGACGTGCTGAAGGTGAAGACCTACGCGAGGAAACTGCCGTCCCTGCAACCGTACGACTGGTGCACCTTCCGCGTCGAAGCGACCCCGCTCATCGCTCCCGTCGCCGCGTTCCAGAAGGTCTGGCACTACACCAAGGCCGTCATGGACACCCTGGCGACACAGCTGCCGGAAGACGTCGTCAAGAGGATCCAGGGCCTGGGCGGAGAGGTATTCGCCGAGCGGAAGACCGTCGTCGACCGGCTGATCAAGTCCAAGGTCCCGGCGGAGCACCACTCCAAGATCGCCGACACCGCGGAGACCATGGGCATGGTGATCAGCCAGGACGTCCGGTTCAAGATGGTGATCCAGGAAGACGACGGCGAACCCGACATCATCTTCCGGATGAAGCGGACCAACTGCCTGGTCGACCTCGGGCTGGGCCGGGGAACCGACGACTCCAGGATCCAGACGATGAAGTACAGGTTCCACCGGGTCTCGGAGAAGCCGCCGGAGGTCTCCTTCGTGTCCTCCACCGTGCCCGGCTTCGAAGGGCAGGACTTCGGCGGGGACTTCTGGGACTACACGGGTGAGACCGCGTACGCCCAGACCCTCGACATGATGGGGCAGAACGGCGTTCCCCTGCCCATCATGGACGGCTTCGGCTTCCGCTTCGACGACGCCAAGCTCCGCATCCAGACCGGCTACGTCGAGATCGACAGCAACATCGAGTTCGTCAGCCGACGGGTCCGGCCCGCGCCGGGGACCGACGGGCGCCGGTCTGCCGGGACCACGGACCCCGCGGAGGACAGGGAGCTGGTCGCCGTATGACGCGCCTCGGACGCTTCGCCGGAAAGTTCACCTTCGGCTCCGACCCGGCCCAGGGCGAAACCGTCTACCTCACCGCCCGCAAGCTGCCCTCCGGGCGCTACGCCCCCGCGATGATGGCATCGACCGCGGGTGACGAGGAGCGCGTGACCTGGTACCGACAGGACGACGGCACCCTGCTGATCGCCCTGCCCGGTCCGCTCTGGATCACCCTCGACGAGGCGTCGTCCCTCGGGTACCTCAGCCTCTCCGCCGACTTCACCCAGGCCGCGCGTCTCACCACGGAGACCGTGGGGAAGGAACAGCGCTGGACCGTACGCACCAGCCAGGGAGAGGAACGGCGGGTCCGCTACACCCTCGACACCGTCGCACCTCTGATGACCACCAAGGGGTCCGAGGACATGCCGGACCTGCTCCACCCCGCCTCACTGGCTCCCTCGCTCACCACCATCCAACAGACCAAGGACGCGTTCGGCGCCGACCTCTCCGACGTCGACCTCGCCGGGCAGGACCTGTCACAGGTCGACCTCAGCCAGGCGGACCTGCGAGGCGCGGACCTCACCGGAACCCGGTTCGACGGCGCGACACTGCACTTCACCCGCTTCGCCGGGGCCACGCTCGCCGGCATCCGCTGCGAGGGGGCCGATCTGGACGACGCCAACTTCACAGGAACCGGCCTCGACGGTCTCGCCTGGGGCACACCGAGCAGCGCGCGGCGCCTGTCACTGTCGCAGAGCTCCGCACGAGGCTTCCTCCCCGCGACCAAGCCGACCGACTTCACCGGGGCCAACTTCTCCGCCACCGACCTCACCGGGGCCGATCTCCGGCAGCTGACACTCACCGGAGCCCAGTTCCCGGGAGCCGTCCTGGACCGCTGCCGACTCGACTCCGTGGACCTCACCGGGGCCAGCCTCAGGGACGCGGTCGCCGTCGGTGCCGTGCTGCGCCGGGCCACCCTGCGCCAGGTCGACGCGCACGGTGCGGTCCTCGCCCGGGCCGACCTCTCCGGCGCGGACCTCTTCCAGGCGCGCATGGGGGCCAACGCCTTCCTCTTCCCCCTGACCGGCATCGCCCCCGGCGACCTGGAATCCGGGGTCTACGTCACGTCCAAGGTGATCGCGGCATTCGCCGCCCAAGGAGGCATCACCCTGCGCTCGGACGACAAGATGCGGACCGTGCAGGCCGGGAAGCGCTGGCTGGTGCTCAACGACGGTGGCCCCTACGACATCCGGCTCACCGACTCCACCATGGACGTGTACAACGACGCCCCGCACCTGCGTCCCGCGGTGCTCCACGGCGCCTCCTGCGTGGACACCAAGGCATCCGGCGCCGGTCTCGCAAAGGCCGATCTTCGCGGAGTCCGCTGGCACGGCCCCAGGGCCACCCTGGACCACGCCGACCTGGAGGGAGCCGTGCTGACCGGCGGTCTCTTCGTGGGGACGGACATCAGCCAGGCGTTCCTCGCCGGAGCCGACTTCACGGGCGCGGTCCTGATCCAGGCCAAGTTGCGCGGCTGCTCCACCACCTCGGGCGAGGGCGGACACACCCTCTGTCTCTCCGGCGCGCTGCTGCACGGCGCCGACCTGTCCGAGACGGTGATCCGCTCCGGATCCGCTGTCGGCGCCACCGTGGCGACCGCCGAGGGGGCACCGTTGTTCAGCCTCCCGGCCAGTGACCGCGAGTCCTTCGACAAGAAGGACGTCCCCGCTCTCGCACCCAAATTCGCCAACGCCGGCTTCCCGCTCTCCGACAACGCCCGGATCTCGGCCACACAGCTGTGGCTGCTCGACAACAGCGGCAGCGGTGACCCGGGGTCGCCACGCCGCTACAAGGTCATGACGATGAGCACCCGGCTTCGCGTCATGAACGCGGACAACGACCAGCACCTCTTCTACCTTGCGTCGGAGGACAAGAAGCACCTGGAGGGGGCCGCTCCCACGCCGGCTCTGGTGCGTCTCTTCAAGGACGCCGGCTACGCGCTGGACGGATCGGCGCCCATCACCGCCCGAACGTACTGGACGGTCATCACCGGAACCGGGACACCGACAGGCGTCCCCACCTCCTACGGCACCCTCCGCGTGTTCCCCACTGCCGACCGCTTGCGGGTGACGGGTGTCTCTCCCGTACGCCTGCGCGATCACCCGGAGTACACCGACGGCGTCGCTTTCGGTGCCACGGCAAATCTGACCGGTGCGTTCGATGCCAACACCCTCGGCCCCAGCGGCCACCCGCGTCGGCACGTCGACGAGGGGCTGCTGGACCGGGACCTGTACCTCACCCCGGCAAGCACCGAGTCCACGAGCTGACACGGGTGCCGAGCTCCCCGACAACGCAGAGGAGAAGAACGGTATGCCCGGACCCGCCGGCTCCGCCCCCGACCGACTGACCCGTCTGGTCAGGCCCGACCCCCTTACCCCGGGCAGCGAGGCGACCCTGTTCGTCATCGGCCTGCCCTACGGGACAAGCCTTGAGAAGACCGAGTTCCGCTCGGCCATGTGCGAAGGCGGACCGGAACGGGCCTACCCCATGCAGCCGTTCGAATCCGGCACCGCCGCCGGGCTCTTCCAGGGCGGCTTCACCGTGGGCCGTGGTGCCGCGCCGGGCACCTACAGTCTCGTGGTCCGGCAGGAGTGGACGGAGCAGAGCCCAACCGAGGAACCGTTCACCGTGGTCATCGGCGACCCGCGCAGGCGCTTCCCCCGCCGTCACCTCACCGCTGCCTACGAACTGAGCGACAAGCAGATCGTCCGGGCCTGGGCCGACCCCGGCTCCCCCACGGTCCTGACCGTGCCGTACGGCGAGACCGTCCTGGGCATCACCGAAGCGGCACTCGTGGAGCCGTCGCCCGCACCGGGCACCCTGCACTGTGAACTACGGGCGGTCCACAACGACAAAGCGCTCGTCGCACTGGTGCCACTGACCCACGACCGCCCGGCGACCTGCCGGCTGACCGTCAGGGTCACAGGTTTCGGAACACTGTGAACGCGCCCACCCGTCCTGCCCGTGCCACCCACGACGTGCCCAGCCGTGCGCTGTCGCACCTCCGGCACGGGCAGGGGGGGCAGTCGCAGGCGGCACATGCCACTCGCATACCCGAACTCGAATAGCACATACGGTCAAGAGTGCCTTATTCGCCATACATGCGTTCCATAGCCGTCGTAACGTCCCCGCCACAAGGCCGCCCGGGCCGCCACCGGGGCGACTCGCGGTCCAACAGGGGGAGTTGGGTGCCGTGCGGGTACCTCCTGACGTCTTCATCGTCCATTTCGGCATACGCAAGTCACGTTCGGCCGGCCGGAGGGTGACCGGTACCGTGGCCGCGGGACTGGCGCTGGTGCTCGTCGCGGCGTTCTCCGGTGCGGCCCCCGCGAACGCTATGGCGCCCCGCCCCGCCCCGGCGGTGGATCCGGGGCAACCCGTGGCCGGTACGAACGCGTTCCCGGCCGACGCGTCCTCCCTTTGGGGCGCCCACTACCAGGGCACCGCGAAGGTGACGGCCACCCCCTACGACTACTGCGGTTCCGGCAACTCCCTCGAGGCCGGTCAGGCGCAGACGTACGAGCTGCCCGCCACGCTCGACCTCGGGAAGCCACGTGAGGCCGGCGGGCAGAGCGACGGGAACCCGTTCACGCTGCAGCTCGCCGTCGGACCGCCGTCTCAGGACGGCGCCATCTCCCTCCAGTCGTCGGCGACCGCGTCCGGTCAACTGCTGCTGACGTACTGGCACCTGTCCTGGGACGGCAGCGACCTCAGCGGCGAGCTCACCGACACCCACGTCAAGGAGGGGGCCGCCCTCAACCTCGTCAACTGGCCCGGCCTGCTGGTGCCGTGCCGCCCCGAGCTGGGCAAGATGCCCGGCGGACTGCCGCACGACATCGCCACCGGTTCCACCCTGTCGGGGAGCCTCAGCCGCGGCAGCACGTCCCTCACGGCCAAGGCGAAGAGCGAGGACGGACTGGTGGAGTTCTCCTTCGACTTCAGCGGGAGCTCCTGAGATGACCACGATGGACCTCGAACAGTGGGGGGCGCGGATAGCCTCCCTCGTCGCTCCGCACGAGGCCGAGCCGGCCGGCGCGGTGGTCCGGGCCTACGCCGCCGGGGGCCGGCAGCGGCGGGATCTGTTCCGGGGAGCGGGGGACGCGCCCGGCGGCATGGGCGGTTCGCTGACGACCGTACTGCCCGACGTGCTGGACGCCCTGGCCTGGGCGGGCCGGACGGTCAACGCGGCGCTGGGCAGCCGGCAGTTGGGCAACGCCGTATCGGCGACGGCACTGCTCGTCGCCGTACGGTCCCGGTACAGGAGCGATCCGGGCCAGGCGCCGACACCGCCGGGCGTGGAGGCCGCGAACAGGATGAGCGAGCGGCTCCGGCAGCGCGGCATGAACCCCGCCGACGCCGAAGAGCTCGCCTGCACGCTGCTCTCGGGGCTCTGCGAGCACGCCGATCCCGAAGACGTCGCCGCGTTCCTCGACCGGTTGGTCGCCGTGGAGCCCCCGCAGCCGGTCCGGAGGCCGCGCGCACTGCGGTGGCTGCTCGGCCGTGGCGGCCGGGGATGAACCGGCCGCCCGGCCCGCCGCCGTGGCTGTGGCCGGTGACGGCCGTGTACGCGGCGCAGGTGCCGGCGGCGGTCGGATGGTGGGTGGCCCAGGTCAAGGATCTGACGGGGCACGGGGCGTATTCCGCGCAGGTCGCCGCGACATGGGGCTTCCGGGTGCTGCTGGCCACGTCGGTGGTCCAGGTGCTGCCACAGGTGTGTGTGGCCGTGGGAGCACTCGGTGTGCTCCTGCCCCGGGTTCGGCGTCGGCTCGTCGAGTGGCGCTACGGGCTGCTGCCGCCGGAGGCGGTGGGAGCGGGCGAGGGCATCCAGAGGTTCGTCGCCGAGCACGCGCCCGGGGTGGAGACGCGGATCTCGCTGCGGCGCGGGCAGCCCGCCCGCGTCTACCCCGGTGGCCGGCGCGGTACCAGAGTCGCGGGGCTCGGCCCGCTGTTCGCGCTGTGGGAGGAGGACCGTCGAGCGGCCGAAGCGACACTGCTGCACGAGCTGGCCCACCACCGGTCCGGTGAGCAGCACGTCGCGGGGCTCGGCAGCCCGTTCACCGGCATGTTACGGGCCTGGCCGTGGGTCTTCGGGCTGTGCGGGCTGCTGCCCGCCGCGCTGTTGCTCGTCGTAGGTGAACCGACCGGTCACGAGTTGCTCGCCCAGGTCGTGTTCGTGATCCTGCGGGTGCCGCACTTCCTGATCGTGCCGCTCGGCGCGCTGTGGACGGCGGAGCTCGTCGCCGACCGGTACGCGAGCGCGGCGGCGGGGCGGGACGCCGTGCTGCGGGCGCTGCGCCGCATAGGAGCGGTCGGGCGGCACCGGGGACTCCGGCTCCACCACCCGCCTGTCCGTCTGCGACGGTGGTGCGTCCTGCGTGCCGACGAGCGGCGGGCCCAGTTCGTGGCGGCCTCGCTGCTGCCCGCTGCCGCCCTCGTCGGCACGTCGCTGGACATCGCCGGTGTCACGGTCGAGTACCGCCTGCTGGGCGAGGGCTGGGGGTGGAGCGTGCGCCGGGCCCTGTGGCTGGCGCACGCTCAGCTCACCGGCGGTCCTCTGTGGCCGGTTCTGCTCGCCGTCTTCACCGTCTGGCCGCTGCTCGCGCGGCTCCGGCCCCGGCTGTGGGGGTGGCGGGAGGAGCACCGGGAGGTCTTCTCGGTACGGGTGTACGCCGCGGCGGCGCTCGTACCGGTGCTCGTGCTGGCTGTCGGGCTGGTCCCGGTGGCCGCTCCCCCGCTGCCCTATGCCACTGCGCCACAAGGCCGTTGACCCGAGGCCGACGGCCGTCGGACCGCCGGCTGGTCGGCGCGGCGACTACCTCAGGACGCCGTGCGTGGCCTCGCGGTCGGTGGGCCGCAGGGGTGCGGTCGGGGTGGCGTTCTTGGTCGTGGGGGTTGGAGTCACGTAGACGGGAGTGGGCTCCGGTTCGGGAGCGCAGGTTCTGGCGATGCGGCCACTGCCCTTGGGGAGGCTGCCGTCACGGAGATAGGCGGTGAAGGTGTCGTCCAGGCAGGCGTTGCCGTGGAAGAGGATCTCGTGGAAGCTGCCGCCGGTCTGGACGACCAGCTTCGAGCCGGGCAGCGCGTCATGCATGGCCAGCCCGCCCTCGTACGGGGTGGCGGCGTCCTCGGTGGCCTGGAAGAGCAGGACGGGCGGCAGGCCCTTGCCGGTGATCTTCATGCGGCCGGCGGGGTTGCCCTGGTACGGCCAGAACATGCAGGCGGCGTTGTACCACATGTTGTTGTAGGTGTAGAAGGGTGCGGCGGCGTTGACCTTGGCCTGGTCCTTCTTCCAGAACTCCCAGTCGCGTGGCCAGGCGTTCTCGGTGCACTGCGCCGCGTTGTACGCCGGGAAGGTGCCGTCGTCGGCGCCCGGTGCCGCGTAGCGGTTGTAGGCGATGTTCAGGGGCCGGGTGTCGTGCCGGGTGACGTAGCCCGAGAGCGCGGTGGCCATCTGGGGCCAGCGCAGGAAGTTGTAGCCACCGCCGTAGAAGGTGTCCTCGAACTCGGCGGGGCCGATCCTGCCTGTGGCCGGGGCGGCGTCGACCGGGTCGGTCCGCAGGGCCGTCTCGACCTGGTAATACGCCTTCTCGACCGTGGCGGCGTCGGTGCCCAGGTGGTAGACGGAGTCGGCCCTGGCGGTCCAGGCCGCGAAGGCGTCGAAGCGGCGCTGGTGCTCCTTGTCCTGCAGGATGTTGTGGTCGTACCAGCTGATGGTGGGGCCGACGATGCTGTCCAGCACCATCCGCCGGACGTGCGAGGGGAAGAGCTGGCCGTAGGTGGAGCCGAGTGAGGTGCCCCAGGAGCCGCCGTAAAAATTGATCTTCGGTGCTCCGAGCGCCCGCCGGATGCTGTCCATGTCGCGGGCGCTGTCGGCGGTGGTCATGTGCGGCAGCAGCCACGACCAGTCGGCCGCGCAGTCGGCGGCGTATCCGGCGGCCTTCTTCAGCCAGGGCTTCGAGGTGCCCTGGCTCAGCTGGTAGTCGGGTCTCTCGGCGTCGAAGTAGTGGGCGTCGCAGACGACATGGGGCTCGCTGCCGTTGGTGCCGCGTGGGTCGAAGCCGATCCAGTCGTAGGCAGAGGCGACGTCCTTGGGAAGCTGCCCCGAGATGTAGGCGGGCATCCAGAGCCCGGAGTCCCCGGGGCCGCCGGGGTTGAGCAGGATCGGCCCCTGCCGCTTGCCCTCGGGCGCGGTGGCGGGGAGCCGGTTCAGCTTGATCTTGATCTTGGGGCCGTTCGGGTGCGCGTAGTCCACCGGTACGTCGAGCAGCGCGCATTGCAACGCGGGCGTGGTGGTGTCGTTGCAGGAGCCCCAGACGAGCTTGCCCTGCCTGGCGCTCTCAGGAACGGCGGCGCCGGACGCCGCACTTGCAGACGCTCCGGTGAGGGCCGCGACGGCTGCGGCGGCCGAGAGCAGTGCGATGACTTTTCTCATGGAGGGCATGATGTGATATGTGAAATGTTACAGCCAGAGAACTGACGGGACGTTATAAAGCTGTGACGGGCGGGTGGTTGGGGCGACGGCCGGGCGGTTCACCATGAGCGCCACCGCGTCCGGACGGCGCACCCTGCCACCGACTCGCGCGAAAGGGGCGTGGCCAAGGGATGTGCCAGCGAACGCTGGCGTTCACGGGGCTGCCGAACCCTGTGGCGCGAAAGCTACAGTCGATACGAAGGGCGCCGTGGCCGGGCCGTCGGCGGCCACTTGCCCATGCGTCGGCGGGCCCCGGCCGGAGAGGGAAGGGGCTGGCCCATGACCGGAGACACCGGAAGATCCTGGATGGGGCGCCGTGGTCTGCTGAGCGGAGCGCTGGCGGGCGGAGCCGCCGTGGTGGCCGGGAATTCCTTCCTCGCTCCGGACGCGCGGGCCCAGGCGAGGACGGGGTCGGCCGAGGGCTGCCGCGTACGCCGCCCGCGGCTCCACACGCGCGAGGAGTGGCGGGCCGTTCCGCCCACGGATCCGCACGGCGTACTGGTCGAGCCGTTCGCACCGGCGCTGATCGTGGTGCACCACATGGACTACCCGAACACCACCGACTATTCGCTGGAGCACGCCTTCCAGCTGTCCAGGGACTGTCAGTACGACCACATGCACCACAACGGGTGGAACGACATCGGTCAGCAATTGACCATCAGCCGGGGCGGATTCCTCATGGAGGGCCGGTACCGGTCCGCCAAGGCCATCCGGAGAGGCGATCACGTCATCGGGGCGCAGGTCGCCAATTGGAACACCGCCAGCCTCGGCATCGAGAACGAGGGCACGTACATCACGGAATTACCGCCCGACGCGCAATGGCACGCGCTGATCGCCACGTGTGCCTGGCTGTGCGACACGTACGGGCTCCCGCCGATGACCGCGATCGTCGGCCACCGTGACCTCAACCAGCCCGGGACCTCCCTCGCCACCGAATGTCCCGGCAATGCCCTCTACAAGCAGCTGCCGACTCTGCGCAAACAGGTGGCGGAGGCGATGGGTCTCCCTGTCGGGGACGGCTCCCCCAACCATGTGGCCGGCGACGTCCCCGCTTCGACGCCGTCCCGGGAGAGGGACCATGGGCCGGCGACGGGGCCGCTGGATCCCACCCGCTGACGACTCAGCGCCCAGGTCCGGCATCCCCCGCGGACAGCTGTTCCCGTAGGGCGATCCGGTCCGTCTTGCCCGCGGGGGTGCGTGGCAGACGGCCCATCACCGTGATCCGGCCGGGCGTCCACGCGCGGGGGATGCTGTCCGTCGCCCACCTGAGAAGTTCGCGTGACGTCGCGTGCCTGCCCGCGGCGAGGACGACGGCCAGGCCGACTTCCGCGGGGCGGCCGGCTGTCTCGTCGCCGGGGAGCAGGACGGCCGCTGCCTCGCGTGCCGCCGGGTGGGACTCGAATGCCGCCTCGATGTCGCCGAGTTCGATCCGGTGCCCCCGGATCTTCACCTGTTGGTCGAGGCGGCCGAGGAATTCCAGTCTGCCGTCCTTGTGGAGGCGGCCGAGGTCGCCTGTGCGGTAACAGCGGCGTCGTCCTTCCGGAAGATCGAGGTCGACGAAGCGGTCGGCTGTCAGTTCTTCCCGGTCCATGTACCCCTGGGCCAGGCACGCTCCGTGGATGAGGATCTCGCCCTCGACACTGCCGTCGGCCGGGTGGACGGCTGCTGTGCCGGCGTCGGACTCCGGAAGCTGGTGCGCACGCGAAGGATCGAGGTGGAGGCCGGTGTCCGGCAAGGGCCGGCCCAGGTCGATGACCTCGGGATCGGTGACGCGTTGGGCGCTCGACCAGATGGTGGCCTCGGTCGGGCCGTAGAGGTTCCAGAGTTCGGCGGTCAGGGGCAGCAGGCGCCGTGCGAGCGGTGTGGTCAGGGCCTCGCCGCCGCACCAGATGCGGCTGCCGGGCAGTCCGCCCCAGCCGGCGGCGGTCACCAGGCGCCAGAAGCCCGGCGTCGCCTGCAGGACATCGGGGCGGTACGTGCCGACAGTCTCCGCGAAGAGGCCCGGATCGGTACGAGCCTCCGCCGGGGCGGCCACCACAGCGCCACCGACCTGTAGTGGAAGCAGGAGTTCGGCCAACGAGATGTCGAAGGAGAGCGCGGTCAGCGCCAGCATGGTCTCACCGGCGGCGAGCCCGGGGCTGTGGGCGAGTCCGCCGAGGCGCCTGCCGAGTGCCTGGTGAGAGACGGCGACCCGCTTGGGGACACCGGTCGAACCAGAGGTGTACATGACGTAGGCGACGTCTTCGAGTCCGGTACGCGGTGAGTGATCCTGGGTGCTGGGGAGGGGTTGAGTTCTGTGCCATCGTGGCCGGCCGCCTTCACGCGGAAATCCTTTTCGAGGACGAGGCGACCATGGCCTTTCTCGACCGCACCGCCGTCATGGAAGGCCACACTCTTGTCATCCCGAAGAACCACGCCGCCGACATCTGGTCCGTGACCGAGGACGACGCGGCCGCCGTCATGCGCACGGCCCACCGTATGGCGGCCACGCTCGACCACGTCTTCGCGCCCGACGGGCTGACGCTGTTCCAGGCGAACCGCCCGGCCGGCTGGCAGGACGTGTTCCACCTCCACCTCCATCTCGTCCCACGCCGGGAGGGAGACCACCTCAACAGGCCGTGGCGGGTGGACCGGGCGGACCCCCGGGAACTGGCCAGGACGCGTGAACGCATCCATGAAGCCGAGAAGCCGCCCCCGTGCCAAGGGTGAGCGCGAGGTCCGGGCGAGACTACCGTCATGGATCTGCTGTCATTGCGATATTTCCAGGCCGTGGCCCGGCACCAGCACATCAGCCGGGCCGCGGAGGAACTCAGGGTCGCCCAGCCGTCGGTGAGCCGGACCATCATCCGGCTTGAATCGGAGCTCGGCCTTCCGCTGTTCGACCGCCAAGGCCGCCGGATCCGGCTCAACGAGAACGGCGCGGCCTTCCTGCACCGGGTCGATCGGGCACTGGCCGAACTCGACGACGCCCGGCGCGAGATGGCCGATGCCGCCGGTGACGGACCGGGCCGGATCGCCGTGGCCGCCGAGACCCTGCTTCATCTGGCCCCGGTGCTGGCCGACTTCCGTGCGCGCCGCCCAGGGGCGAGGGTACGCCTGTTCCAGACGCCGGTGGACTCGATGCTGCGTCATCTGCGCTCCGCGGAGGTGGACTTCGCGATCGCCTCCCAGCCGTTGACCGGACCCGGACTGTGCTCGGTGGAGGTGGCACGGGAAGAGGTGCTGCTGGCCGTTCCGCTGGGGCATCCACTGGCCGACCGGGAGCGCGTCGCGGTGGCCGAGCTCGCCCACGAGGAGTTCGTCAGCACGCCCACCGGCCACTGGCAACGCACCCTGCTGGACCGGCTCTTCGCCCGTGAGGGTCTCACACCGCAGGTGGTCTGCGAGGGTGACGAAGCATCCGCCACCCCGGAGCTGATCGGCGCCGGACTGGGCATCGGTCTGATGCCGGCCGCCGCCCGTCGGGCTCTCGGCGAGCGCCGGCGGGTGGCCTGGCTGCGGCTGGACGCCCCGGGCTGTCAGCGGACGCTGACCCTGGCATGGCGCCAGGACGCGTACCTCTCCCCCGCCGCCCTGGACTTCCGTCAGCTGTCCCTGGAACAGTTCATACCCGCCGAGTCATGAGCACATGGCAATACCGGTCGTGGAAGGCATGAGCGGGCAGGACTAGCGTCGTGGGCATCCACCGGTTCCGACAAGGGAGACGCCCATGAGCCAGCAACCCGCCGCCGCGGAAGGCCGTTTCAGCAGCTACGTCGAGGTCGTCCTCGACGTGCTGTCCGCCGAGCCGCAGCGGGCGGCCGTCACCACCGCCGAGGGAGTGGTCATCAGCGCGGGGGAGCTCCGGGACCGGGTCCACCGGCTCGCCGGAGAGCTGGCGGAGCGCGGAGTGGGCCGCGGCGACACGGTCACCCTCCTCACCGGCAACACCGCCGAGGCCCTCGTCGCCCGCTATGCCGCCAATCTGGCGGGCGCCCGGATGGTCGGCCTCTACGAGGGCATGAGCCCGCCGACCATGGCCCGCATCATGGCGAGCGTGGACTGCTCCCTGTTGCTGGTGGACGACCGGCGGTACGCCACCGCCGAGGAACTGCTGCGGCTCGACGGCGTTCCCGGCATGCTCTCGCTGGGCCCGAGCGGCTTCGCCGAGGACGTACTGGCCGCGGCCGCCCGGCGCCCGGCGCGGCCGATGGAGAGCCCGGTGGGCCCGGACGACGACTGGTGCGTCCGGCACACCGGCGGAACCACCGGGATCCCCAAGGGCATCCGGATGACCCACGGCTCGTACCGGCGAAGCCTGGACCACCGGTTCACCGACGCCGGGGACCCGCCCCGCTTTCTGGCCTGCACCGCGCTCGCCCACCTCGCGGGGGTCTTCATCGACGTGACGCTTTGTCAGGGCGGCTCGGTGGTCCTGCGGCACGGCTTCGAGCCCGGGGACGTGCTGGCCACGATCGAGCGCGAGCGCGTCACCCACACCTGGCTGCTGCCGCCGCTGCTCTACCGGCTGCTGGACCACCCGGACCTGGCCGGCACCGACCTGTCGAGCCTGAGCCGGATCAGCTACGGCGGCACCGCCGCCTCGGCGGCCCGGCTGCGACAGGCGGCCAGGACACTGGGCCCCGTGCTCTACGGCCTGTACGGGCAGGCCGAGGCGCAGTACATCACCGAATCGGGCCCGGCGGAGCAGGAGATCACGGGCCGGGGCGGGCATCTGACGGTCGGCCGTGCCGCGCCCGGAGTGGAGATCGTCATCCGGGACGCCGACGGCACCACGTTGCCGCCCGGGGAGCGCGGCGAAGTGCTGGTGCGCACGCCCCACATGATGCCCGGCTACTGGAAGCAGCCGGAGCTGACCGCCGAGGTGCTGCGGGACGGCTGGGTGCACACCGGTGACGTCGGCTATCTCGACGAGGACGGCTACCTCTACCTCGTGGACCGGATCAAGGAGATGATCGTGGTCGTCGGGGGCCACGTCTACCCGGCGGAGCTGGAGGAACTGCTGCTGGGCCATCCCGCGGTGGCCCAGTGCGTGATCTACGGCAGCCAGGACGAGGAATCGGTGGAACACGTCCACGCCGCCGTGGTACCCGCCGCCGGTCACCGGCCCTCGCTGGAGGAGATCCGGGACTTCGTCACCGCCCGCAAGGGCCGCCTCTACGCTCCCGAGACCCTGCGCCTGGTGGCGGAGATCCCGCTGACGGCGGCGGGAAAGCCGGACAGGAAACTGCTGCGGTCGCGGTTGTCCCGCTGAGGGAACGAGGCGCCCCGCTTCCTCGGCCCGGCATCCGGCTCCCCCGGAGTGATCATGATCGAGGCCGGGGACTCAGCCCGCCATCGGCCGCTGCTCGCCGCCGCCTCCGAGCACGCGCTCGACCGCGGACCGCGACGCCCCGCACTCGGTGAGGACGTCCGCCGCGACGCCGGGGCCGGTGGCGAGTGCCAGCAGGATGTGTTCATCGCCGATGTGGCGCTCGTCCCGGGCCAGCGCGGCGCGCAAGGAGCGTTCCAGTACGGCTTTCGCTTCGCGGGTGAAGGGGCGGTGGCCGGCGGGCCGCCGGCGCCTGGGCCGCCGGCGGGTGGCCAGGGCGCCGGGGCCGTGGGTGTCCTCGACGCGGGCGACGATCTCGGCGACGTCGATGCCGAGACCTGCCAGCGCCTCCGCGTCCGCCCGCGAGATCCCGCCGTGCCGCCGGGCCTCCCCCAGCGCCCTCTCCACGCGGCGCCTGTCCACGCCGAGCGCGGACAGGGCGGACGAGGCCGTGGTGCCCGCCGAGTCGAGCAGCGACAGCAGCAGATCCTCCTCGGTCACGGCCTCCGCCCCGGTCCGCTCGGAGTGCCCGACCGCACCCTTCACCACGTCGCGCGCGCTGCTGGTGAACCTCTCGAACATCGTCAATGCCTCCCGTACTTCTTGTGCACGGCCTGCCTGCTGACGCCCAGCTCGTTGGCGATCTCCTGCCATGACCAGCCCTGGACCCGGGCGCTTCTTACCTGGACGGCCTCGAGCTGCTCGAGCAGCCGCCGCAGCGCGGCGACGGCTCGCAGCCCGACCCGTGGGTCACGGTCACCCGCCCGCTCAGCGAGATCGGTTGCCTCGGTCATAGCTGTCAATTTACGTTGACACAACGGCGGGCGTCAACCCTGGTTGACGAAAGGCGGGTCCGCTCAGGGCGCGATCGGCAGCTGCCGCTTGTGCTCGGTGAAGCGGTAGCGGCGGACGATCGCCTCGAAGGCGGCCTCGTCGACCGGCTTGCCCTCCAGGAAGTCGTCGATGTCGTCGTAGGTGACGCCGAGCGCGTCCTCGTCGGGCTTGCCCGGGTCCAGCGTCTCCAGGTCCGCGGTCGGGACCTTCCAGATCAGCGCCGCCGGCGCGCCCAGGGCCTCCGACACCGCCCGTACGCGCCGCTTGGTGAGGCCGGTGAGCGGGACCACGTCGGCCGCGCCGTCGCCGAACTTGGTGAAGAAGCCGGAGACCGCCTCGGCAGCGTGGTCGGTGCCCACGACCAGGCCGTCGTGCGCACCGGCCACCGCGTACTGGGCGATCATGCGCTGCCGGGCCTTGATATTGCCGTGCACGAAGTCCTGGTGGTGCGCGTCGCGGAAGACCGTGCCCCCGGCGAGCGCCGCCGCCAGCGCGGCGTCGCTGGCGGCCTTCACGTCGACGGTGAGGACCCGGTCGGGCCGGATGAACTCCAGCGCCATCTGCGCGTCCTTCTCGTCGGCCTGGGTGCCGTACGGCAGCCGCATCGCGAAGAACGCCGCCTCGTGCCCGGCGTCGCGTGCCCGCTCGACCGCGAGCTGGCACAGCCGGCCCGCAGTCGTGGAGTCCACACCGCCGCTGATGCCCAGCACCAGGGAGCGCAGCCCCGTGGAGGTCAGCCGGTCAGCGAGGAAGGCCACCCGGCGCTCGATCTCCTGCTGCGCGTCGAAGGACGCGCTCACCTGGAGTTCCCGGGCGATCTCCTGCTGCGGGGATATGGAAGCCAGGTCGGTCACGGATACTCCTTGGTCGGGCTCTCGGATCGGGTCGTCACGCGCCACCGGAGCACGCGAGGACGAAAGAACTCTAGACGGCGCCCACGGCATGCCATGATCGGCGGTCACCGGCCCCGGCTCCCGGCGCGGCGCGGCCCCGGCCACCAGGCCCAACGGGGCTCCCCGCACGGGTGAGCGGCGTGCGATGCGTTCCCCATCGGGTTTGCTCGCGGCCGGTGCGGATCAGGGCCTGTCCGGCGGATCTTGTGCTCGGTACTGCGGGTGACGCTGTCTGTGCACCACCGCTGCGCGGCGGTGTCCTCGATCTCCCCCGGACGGAGTCCGGGGGAGATCGCCGGGGGAGGCAACGGGCCCGCAGACTGGCAAAGGTCCGCCGGACACGGCCTGGTCGGATGCGCGGAACGGGCCGAGGCAGGCCTGAGGAGCGGAATGCCCGCGCCGCATACGCTCACGCGGCGCGGCGGGTACGGGAGAGGCGAGGATGACGGCCGAGGACGCATCACTCTCGGCTGCGGGGTCACTGCCGCGTGATGCCCCGACCGCGCCGACGCGCGATGGTGGAGAGAGAAACACCAGGAGGAACCACCACGAGCGACGGCCGAGCGCCGCCGGGAAGGGAGGCTGTCATGACGGGCTCGTCGGTATCCAGGCGCCGGTCGGGGCTGCCGGAGCTGATGGAATGGCTGGGCTCGGGGTTTCCCGAGGTGCCGGTGCACGGCCAGGATTCCCACGTGATCCCGATCGAGGTGACAGAGGGTAGTGGGCAGTATGTGCTGCGTGCCGAGTTGCCTGATATCGACCCGGAGAAGGACGCCGAGATCACGGTCGAGGGAAACACTCTGACCATTCGCGCGGAGCGCACCGAGCGCGCGGAGGACAAGCGGCATTCGGAATTCCGCTACGGCTCGTTCGAGCGCACCGTCCGATTGCCGTTCCCGATTCCCGAAGTGGGTCCTACGGCCGAATACCGGGACGGCATCCTCACCGTGACCGTCCCCCGCACGACCGAGGAGGAGCCGGCCACGCGCACCGTTCCCGTCCGCCGCGTCGGCTGAGGTCCCGTGCGGCGGCCGCCCGACGCGCTGCGATCATGGACCTGTCCTTCCGTCGCGCGTGAGGAAGCCGATCCATGACGCAAGCCGTTCCCGCCGATCCGACCGTGGTCCACCCGATGCCCGACCAGCCGCGCGTGGTACTGCTCAAACCCCTGGTCACCTCGCCGCTGATCGAGGTCGGGGAGTTCTCGTACTACGACGATCCTGACAACCCGACAGCGTTCGAGACCTCCAACGTGCTGTACCACTACGGCCCGGAGAAGCTGGTCATCGGGAAGTTCTGCGCGCTGGGCGAGGGGGTGCGGTTCATCATGAACGGCGCCAACCACCGTATGGACGGCCCTTCGACGTTCCCCTTCCCCATCATGGGCGGTTCCTGGGCCGAGCACTTCGACCTCGTCACCGGCCTGCCGGGCCGGGGTGACACCGTGGTCGGCAACGACGTCTGGTTCGGCTACCGGAGCACGGTGATGCCCGGCGTCCGCATCGGTCACGGGGCGGTCATCGCTTCCGGTTCCGTCGTGGTCGACGACGTCCCCGACTACGGCATCGTCGGCGGCAACCCGGCCAAGCTCATCCGGCGCCGCTACAGCGATGAGGACATCACCCGCCTGCTGGCCGTCGCCTGGTGGGACTGGCCGGCCGAGCACATCACCGGGCACATCCGCACGATCATGTCCGGCACCGTCGACGACCTGGAGGCCGCGGCGCCGAAGGGACCGTGACGACGGGAACGGCGGACCTGCGCGTCATGCCACGAGTGGGGCCGCGTTCCAGGGACAGGCGAGGTGATCGTCAACCGGGTATGGGCAGTTGCCCGGCGAGCCGGGCCCACGACCCCTGTACGTGGGCCCGCACACGAACACTCACCATCCGGCCGGGACCGCGGCAGGCGGTCCCGGCGGCGGGTCCTCAGCGGAGCGGGCTGTACCGGACGGGGAGTTCGGACAGCCCCCGGATCAGGCCAGGGCGCCACGGCACGTCCGCGGGGTCCTTGGCGAGGGTGAGGTCGGGGAAGCGGTCGAGCAGCGCGGTGAAGGCGATCTCGGCCTCCAGGCGGGCGAGCGGGGCGCCCAGGCAGAAGTGGATGCCGTGGCCGAAGGCGAAGTGCCCGGCGCCGCCGGTGCCCGCGCGGGGACGGCGGATGTCGAAACTGTCCGCGTCGGGGAAGCGGTCGGAGTCCCGGGAGGCCGAACCCAGCATGATGAGGACGGCGTCACCGGCCGGGATCGTCACACCCGCGATCTCCACGTCCTCCGCGGCCCAGCGGAACGACGAGGACGTCACCGGTCCCTCGTACCGCAGCATCTCCTCGATCGCCCCCTCCAGCAGTGACCGGTCGGCGCGCAGCGCGGCGAGCTGCTCGGGGTGGGTCAGCAGGGCGTACGTCCCGTTGGACAGGAGGTTGACGGTGGTCTCGTGGCCCGCGACGAGCAGCACGAACGCCATGCCGAGCAGTTCCTGCGGGTCGAGCCGCACGCCCTCCGCGTCACGGGCCTGGACCAGCGCGCTGAGCAGGTCGTCCCCCGGGGAAGCGGCCTTGGCCTGGAGCAGATCGTTGAGGTAGTCCGTCATCGACATGGCCGCCGCGCCCGCCATCTCGGGCGTGGGCTGGAAGACCATGGCGTCCGACCAGACCCGGAACGTCTCCTGGTCCGCGGCCGGCACGCCGAGCAGTTCGCAGATCACCGCTATGGGCAGCGGTCGTGCGAGCGCCTCGACGAGGTCGGCGCCGGGCAACGGGGCGATGGCGTCGAGGAGTTCGTCGGTCAGCTGCTGGATACGCGGACGCAGCGACTCGACACGGCGCGCGGTGAACGCCCCCGCGACCATCTTGCGCAGCCGGGTGTGGTGGGGCGCGTCGGTCTGGAGCATGTTGCGGCCGATGGCGTAGCCGCCGTCGTCCTTCCAATGGGCGGAGTTGCGTACGTCGTTGCTCAATCGCGTATCGGTGAGCGCGGCCCGTACCTCCTCGTGCCCAAGGATCACCCAGATATGACCGGCGCCTTCGGTGGCCACCCGGTGCACCGGTCCCTGCTCGCGCAGGTGGGCGTAGACCGGGTACGGGTCGGCTGTGAAGTCCGTACCGGCCGGTGCGACGGTCTCGAACGCGGGCATCGTGCTCACGGGTTGTCGTCCCTTCGTCGTCGGGCTCCGGCCTCGGGCAGGCCACGGCCCCGCCAAGTGGGGCGTGCTCCCCACTTGGCGGTTCGACCCTAACAAGAGAAACGGGGAGTGGTCCACGTTTTGTTGTTAGGGTGCTGTCGGCGAAAGTGGGGGCGGAATCGGCATACGGCACGGGAGCGGTGAGGGACAGTGAGCGCCAAGCGGAGCGGCGAGCCATCTTCGGCGGGCAGCGGTCCGGCACCGCTGCGGCGGGACGCCCAGCGCAACCGCGAGCTGCTGATCGCCGCGGCCCGCGAGGTCTACGCCGAGCAGGGCATGGAAGCGCCGCTCGACGAGATCGCCCGCCGGGCCGGCGTCGGCAACGCCACCCTCTACCGCCGCTTCCCCACCCGCGGCGCGCTCGTCGAGGCCGTCTTCGGCGACTCACTGAACGACACCCTCCGCCGCGGCGAGGACGCCCGCGACGCCGAGGACGCCTGGGAGGGCCTGGTCCGCTACCTCGAGTACATCTTCGAGGGCCTGGCCGCCGACCGGGGCTCCAACGACCTGATGACCACGGGCGTCCAGGACGTACCCTCCCTGGACGCCCTCAAGGACCATCACCACCGGACGGTCTCCCTGCTGATCCACCGCGCCCAGGAACAGGGGTCGATGCGCGGCGACGTCGTCACGGAGGACCTGCTCTTCATGCTGGCGGCCCTCGGGCGCGTCGTCCCCGCCTCCGTCACGGCCGCGCCCGGCGCCTGGCTGCGCCACCTGCACCTGCTGCTCAGCGGGCTACGGGCCGAGGCCGAGGCCGCGTTGCCCGCCGCGCCCCTCACCGCCGACCAGCTCTCGGCGACGCTGCTGGATCTGGCCGCGCCGAAACAGCAGGGCTGACGTGCCGTGAACGGCCCGTGCCCGGAGCGGGCCGCCGGGCCCGGCTACTCCACGGGCTCCAGGAATTCGAGCCGGACCGGCCACACCAACGCGGTGGACGCGGTCGCCTTCAGCCCCGACGGGCACACCCTGGCCAGCGCGGGCGGCGACCGCACCGTACGCCTGTGGGCCACGGACGTCGACGACGTCACACCGCGCGCCTGCGCCCTGATCAGAACGCAGCAGTGGGCACGTCTTCTGCCGGACCTGCCGGTGGGAGAGGTCTGCTGACGTGGTGAGTGGGCGGGTATCGCGACCCACCTCGATCGGCGACCATGTCCGACATGGAAGTCCACGGCAGTTGCAGCGACCGATTCAGTGCCGTACAGGACGAGTTCGCCGACTCCTTGCGCGGCGGCGCGGACGTCGGCGCCTCGGTGGCGGTCTTCCTCGACGCCGATGACGCGCCGGTCCGCACACACAGTCCCCGCACCTGCTACTAGGGTGGAAGAGGCGGATCACTGGTCGTCAACGACTTCGACGCGCGCATGACCTTCGCGTACGTGATGAACCAGATGACCCACCTCGGCCTCACCGACCCACGCGGGCGGAAGCTTCTCCAGGCCGCCTGCAAGGCACTGACGCCCTGATCGAAATCCCTGCCGGATCGGTCACCGGATGGCGTCCGGCCCCACCGAGGGCAAATAGCGCGGTGCCCGCCAGGCGTTCAGCCGGTGCTCCACCGCGGCCCCCAGCGACAGCAGCCTGCCGTCCTGGTGGTCGCCGGCCATGAGGAGGAGGCCGACGGGGAGTTCGCCGACGGATCCGGCGGGGACCGACAGCGACGGGTATCCGGCGACGGCCGCGGGGGTGGAGGACGGGATCACGTCGTTGTCACCCCGCGCGCAGTCGGTCGTCCAGGCGGGCGGGTTCGTCGGCGAGGCGATGGCATCCAGGTGGTGGGCGGCCATGGTCTCGTCGATCGAGCGCCGGGAGAGGTCCTTCGATTCCGCGCGCATGGCCCGGTACTTCGGGTCGGTGACAGCAGGCGCGGCGAGGGCCTGCTCGAAGAGTTCCTGACCGGCGAAGCAGGTCCGTTCCGCCGGGTGGGCGCGGTTGAATCCGATCAGCTCGGCGAGGTTCCGGGGCCCGTGCCGCGTGGCGAGGTAGGCGTCGATGTCGCGGTGGAACTCGCTCAGCAGCACGGGGAACTCGAGCTCGGCGAGCCGCTCCTGGTACGGGAGCGTCACCTCGACGACCTCGGCTCCGGCGGCGCGCAGCTTCCGCGCCGTACGGCTCATCACGGCGTCCACCTCCGGCCCGAGCGAGGGAAGCCGCCACAGGCCGATCCGCCGACCGCGCAGACCGACGGGGCGCGTCGTGCCGTCCGAGGCGCCACCGCTCAGCACGGACAGCGTGAGCGCGGCGTCGGTCACGTTGCGCGCCATGGGCCCCGCGGTGTCCTGCTCGGCGGAGATCGGCACCACTCCGGCCCGGCTGACCAGCCCGAGGCTGGGCTTGTGGCCGACGATCCCGTTCATCCCGGCCGGACACACGATGGAGCCGTCGGTCTCCGTGCCGATCGCCACCTGCGCGAGCGACGCGGCGAGCGCGGCGGCGGAGCCGGAGGACGACCCGCACGGGTTGCGGTCCAGTACGTACGGATTGCTGGTCTGGCCGCCCACCGCCGACCACCCTGATGTCGGCTTCGTCGCGCGGAAGTTCGCCCACTCGGACAGGTTGGTCTTGCCGAGGATCACCGCCCCCGCGTCCCGGAGCCGGGTCACCAGGGCGGCGTCGGTGTCCGGCGGGCTCCCGGCCAGCGCCAGCGAGCCCGCCGTCGTCGGCATGTCGCGGGTGTTCACGTTGTCCTTGAGGAGGGCGGGGATGCCGTCCAGCGGGCCGCGCGCGCCGCCGTGCCGATGTCTGGCATCACTGGCGGCAGCCTGGCGCGAGGCCGTCGGGTCGGTGCGCAGCACCGCGTGGATCCTGGGGTCGACGGTCTTGATCCGCCACAGGTAGGCGGCGGTCAGCGCCGACGAGGTGAGCGAACCGTCGGCCATCCGGGCCTGCAGCTCCGGGATGGTCACCGTGTCGAGGTCGACCCCCAGCTTCGGTGGCGGACCGCCGGCGTCATCGGCCCCTGCGGCTTCGGCGCGCGGATACGGCGTGCCCGTGAGCAGGGATCCCGCGACCAGCGTGGCGATCAGTGTGGCAACGCTCCTCTTCTTCATGGGGGTCAGCGGACTATACGCCGACGGCCCGACGCAAGGGTGCCGCAGCCGGGGCCCTCCCATGCCGGGGCCCATGACCGCACCGATCGCCTCCCTGTCTACGAGCACTTCGGCTTCACCGTGCGCGAGGAGCTTCCGCTGCCGGGGGACGGGCCGACGCTGTGGACGATGTGGCGCGAGCCGCGCCCGGCCGGCGCCTGATCCCGGCCAGTGCCTGATCCCGGCCGACGTCTGATCCCGTTCGGCACCTGATCCCGTTCGTGCCGGCGGACCGGCGGCGCGCGCATCGGCCGTGCCCGCCGGTACCGCCTCAGGTCCGCGGGCTCACGGTCATACGGATGTCGTCGGCCGCCCAGAGCACGAACCGTTCGACCGGGGTCACCTCGTGCCCCGGCACCGGCCGGAACCGGAGGCGCTTGAGCAGGACGGCCAGGACCAGCTCCGCCTCGACCATGGCCAGGGCGGCGCCTTCGCAGCCGCGCGGCCCGAGGCCGAAGGGGATGTAGGCCAGCCGCGGCCGCTTGGCCGTCTCCTCCGGGGTGAAGCGCTCGGGCATGAACCTCTCGGGTTCGGGCCAGTGGTCGGGGTTCATGTGGACGGCCCAGAACGGGTAGAAGACCGTCGTCCCGGCCGGGATCTCGTAGTCGCCCAGGACCAGGGCCTCGGTCGTCTCCCGCGCGCCGTACGGTCCGGGCGGGTAGAGCCGCATCGCTTCCTTGAGCACCCTCTCCAGATACGTGAGCCGTCGCAGGTCGGCGTATTCGGGCGCCGCACGGTCACCGAGCACACGGTCGAGCTCCTCGGCGACGCGTCCGGCCGCTTCGGGGTGCCGCCCCAGCAGGTGCAGGGTCCACGAGACGGCCAAGCCGGTCGTGTGGTGGGCGGCCAGCATCGCCACCATGACGGTGTCGCGGATCCGCGCGGGCCGTTCACCGGCCTCGATGATCCTGTCCGCGCGGTCGCCGGAGCGGTGCGCCGCGACCACCCGGTCGACCACCGCGCGCAGGTAGGCGAGGGCCTCCGCCGCCCGCTCGGCACGCTCCTCCCTCGAGCCCGGCAACGGCGCCTGGTAGAGCCGTCCCAGATGTTCGGTGAGCACTTCCTCGAACGCGTCGACGACGCGGTCCGGGTCCTCGGCCTCGCCGCCCAGCGCGTACGCGCAGATCATCCGCAGCGACAGCGCGGTGAGGTCCTTCTGCAGTTCCACGGGCCCCTGGCCGGCCCGTTCGGCCCAGCGGTCCGCGAGCTCGGTGACCAGTTCGGTGAACCGCGCGAAGTGCCGCTCGTGGGAGGGGCGTCCGGCCAGGACCGACAGCAGCAGACGCCGCCATGGGGTGTGCTCGTCGGCCGGCATCACCTGCACGTTGCCCGCCTCGAACAGCGGGGCCAGGAACGCGAACAACGGCTCCGGCCGCTTGTCGACGTGTGCCGTGGCCTCCAGCAGTACGGGATCGGCGACCGACACGGCCGTGTCCGCGCCCGGCAGCTGGAACCGTACGACGGGACCGTACTCGGCGTGCAGCCGCAGCTGGTAGACGTGCAGTCCGCCCGCCGCCGCGACGGCACCGGCCCCACCGTCCGCCCGGGGCTCGGGACCTGGGATGTCCATGGCGTCTCCTCCTCGCCGACAGTCGGATCGCGCGCCGCGTTCGCACGACGGCGCTCGTTGTGTACGGGCTTCAGGGTGCGGCCCTCGCGGTCGGCCACGCCAGACACCGGCGGACGGAACCCGGACGACGGCTGCGGTGACGCCATGGGCAACGGCGCGCCACGCCCGGCCGGACACACCCCCGTGCGCTACAGAGCGCAACCACCAACCCGTGCCCGATTTCGGCCATATCACGGTGTTCGACACGTGAGCCGATCGCACCGTCCGGCATCACTTCCCGGCTTCCACACGCCCCGCCGCCCCCATGGGACGCACGCATCGGGCACATCGCCGGGCTGGACGACAGACAGAACATTCGACGCCTCCCTCTCATCCGGCCCCGCTGTTCGGACCGTGGCCTGAATCCACCGATACCGGACCTTGCGCCCGTCGGGGACATCCGTGAACGTTGGTTGCACGCACCACCGGACGGCGGTCGACCGCAACTCCACTACGGCAAAAGCACGTTGTGGCCATACCTGACCGTTGCGCCCTCTCCGCCCCCACCGCTCACCCGACAGCCGCGGCCCGCTCCGGAAAGCGAGAGTGAACCGATGCTCCCTGTCCCCGAGGTCGCCGACGGCCGTGAGCCGGACCGTGTCCCGGCTCCCGGCCGCTCCGCCGCGTGCGGCGAGCCCGTGACCGTGGCCGTCGCCGGTGTCGAGTTCGGCTGGGGCAGTTCGGGAAAGCTGAGTGCCGTCCTGTCCGCGCTGCGCGAGCGCTCCCCGTCGCCGCTCCGGTTCGTCGGCCTGGCCTCGCGCCTCGGGCGCCCCGTACTGGCCGGGCACGGCATCCACCGGTGGTACGACCTGCCGGACGGCGGCACCGTCGAGGACATCGTGGCGTCGGAGCGCGTACGAGCCGCGGTGGTCGTCCTGGACGGACCCGCCGCGACGGCGCTCGAAGGCGCCGGAGTGCCCACGGTGTTCGTGGACAGCCTCCCGTTCATGTGGTCCGAGGGCGACCGCTCCACGCTGCCGTTGGACGTGACGGCCTACTGCGCCCAGCAGTGCCTGGAGCTTCCCCCCGAATGCCGTGACGTGCTGGCTTCCGTCCGCGCCCTGCGCTGGGTCGAGGCGGTCATCGGCACTCCCCCGGTCACCGGAGCGGCCGACCCGTCACCGGACAGGCCGTACCGCAGGGCCCTGATCAGCCTGGGCGGGCTGCGCGCGCCCAGGCTCACCGACTGGTCGGCCTACCCCACCGTCGTCGTTCCCGCCGCACTCGGAGCGCTCGCGGCCCACGGCGTGCGGGAGGCGCACGTGGCGGGAAACCTTCCCGCCGATCTGGCCGGGCAGCTCATCGGCCGCACGAACGGAGAGCTGCGCGTGACGGCGGGCGCGCTGTCCCACGGTGAATTCCTCGCCGGGCTCGCCGACTTCGACGTCCTGCTCGCCTCGCCGGGGCTCACCACCCTGCTGGAGGCCGGCAGTCTGCGTGTCCCCACCGTGTGCCTGCCGCCGCAGAACCTGAGCCAGATCTTCAACGGCCGGTTCCACAGCCGGGCGGTCGACGCCGACGTGCGCGTCGTCTGGCCCAAGGACGTCTTCTGCGAGGACGAGGCCCTGGCACTGCGCTCCCGAGGAGAGGACGAGGCCCTGGACCTCATCTACGGCGGGATCGGTTCGGCCGGCGCCGACGCCGTCGCCTCTCTCCAGGAAGGAATCCTGACCGCCCTGCTCGCTTCCCGGAAGGTCACCGACTGGGGCGCGCTCACCGCCGGTGTCGGCGCCGGCGGCGCGGCCCAAGTGGCCGACGCGCTGCTGGCGATACTGGGCCAGGGCCCTCCTCCCGCTTGATCCGCTTCGCCTTCTCCCTCTCTCGGCAAACGCCTCTCAGCGAACGCCCCTCAGCGAACGGCCAGGATGCCTTCCATGCACGAGCGACACCGCTATCTCTTCATCAGGATTCTGGAAGCCTGCAACGCCGACTGCTTCATGTGCGACTTCGCCCTCTCCCGCGACACCTACCGTTTCTCCCGTGCGGAATTCGACGACCTGCTGCCCAAAGCCGTTGCCGCCGGGGTGGGTTACGTACGGTTCACCGGCGGGGAACCGCTCATGCACCAGGACGTCGTCGAGCTGGTGAGCGCGGGTACGGCAGCCGGCATGCGGATGTCCCTCATCACCAACGGGACGCTGCTGCCGAGGATGGCGGAGCGGCTCGCCGAGGCGGGCCTGGCGCAGGTGATCGTCAGCCTGGACGGCGCCTCGGGCGCGAGCCATGACGTGTACCGGCGCTCCCCCGGGATGTTCGACAACGCTCTGCGAGGGCTTCGCGCCATCGCGGCCCTGGGCGTCCTGCCACGGGTGAACACGGTGGTCGGACCGCACAACTACGCCGAGATGCCCCGGCTCCAGCAGGTCCTGACGGACGCCGGGGTGCGGCAGTGGGAGCTCTCCGCCCTCAAGCTGGACCGCCCGGTCACCTACCCCGTGCCGGAACATGTGCGCGAGGTGTGCGACCCGATCTACGACGCCGACCCGGCCTCCCTGCTGGTCCCTATGGGGAAGCGGTTCTACGGGGACACCCCTGAGGAGCGGGAGCAGTTCTTCGCCCTGTCGCTGACGCCGCGCGCCTCCCGTCCGCTGTGCCATGTGGTCGATGACGTCATCTATATCGACGGCAGGTTCGGGCGGATGTACGCGTGCAGTTGTCTGCCGCACCGGGAGCCGGAGGGCGGGCCCGGCGACGGTGCTCCCCTGCGGGAGAACGGCGTGCTGCTGCTCGATTCGCCGGTCTTCCGGTCGCACGTCGACTTCTTCCGCGAGCAGGGGCCGGTGCTGTGCGGCGGCTGTTCCACGACGGCCGCGGGTTACAGCGACGACGTCGCCCGGCTGGGGTCGGTGCAGCCATGGCGGTACTGAGCCCCGAGCCGCACGGCGGCCGCGCGGGGGCGCTCCCGCCCCGGAGGGTGCTGCTGGTGTCCCGGGACGCGGAGCTGGACTCGCTGCTGGCCCGGCACCGCATCGCGGCGCATCTCGGTGAACTCACCACGGTCAGGGTGGTCTCCGGCGGTGCGCTCCCGGACGCGGCACTGGTCTGCGACGACGAGGCGGCCACGGAACGGCTGCTGGAGCTCGGCGTCCCGGTGGTCCACCTGACGTCGGGCCACTCGGGTGCCGCGCCCTCCCCCGCACCGGACGGGCGGGCCCTGCACCGGCTGCACCGCCCAGGCTGGCTGCCCGGTCCATGGCCCGGGAGCGGTGGCCGGCCCACGGGGATCCTCGCGCCCGCCCGCCTGACCGGGAACCGCACGCGCGCGGGCACCTTGTTGCTGCTGTCGTCATGGGGCGTCCCGGGCGACGAGTTCGGGGGGTTCACCGCCGGTCCGCTGCGGGCGCTGGTGCGTGCGGCGGTGCGGCGTACGGGCCGGTGCGAAGTGGTGTGCGACACCCGGCTCGCACCGGTCCGTACCGCGGTCGAGGGTCTCGCCGGCCCCGAGGGGGTGCGGCTGAGCCGTGCCGCCGACGTGGACGTCGACGCGCTGCACGCCACCGCCGCGGTCTTCCTGGCCTCGCCGACGCTGGGGGCGCTGGCACTCGCCCAGGCACGGCGCGCGCCTGTGATGTTCCTCCCGCCGCTGGGGCCTGTGCAGCGGGATCTCGCCGAGCGCGTGGCGCGGGCCGTTCCCGTGCCCGTGACCACCGACGGCGAGGACGCGTCCTCGTGGGGGTCCCGGGGCGAGGGGCCGTGGGCCGCGCTCGATCCCGACCTGGACGACCTGCGGGGCGCTCAGCGCGTCGCCCGCAGTCTCCGTCAACTCTCGCTCGCCCCGATGTGAACGCACCCACGTTCCGGAGCCCTTGGAGCCGCCATGTCCGCAACGCCCGGCGAACCCGAACCGACCTCGGGGTCCGCTCCCTTCCGGCCCCGGGTCCCCGCCGCCGAGTGGGACGACTGGCGCTGGCACATGCGCAAGCGCATCACCAGCGTCGCGAAGGCCCGCCAGTGGATCAACCTCAGCCCCGAGGAGGAGAAGGCCATCGCCGGGTCGGCGGGGAAGTACCGCTGGAGCATCACCCCTTATTACGCGTCCCTGATGGACCCCGACGACCCCTCCTGTCCGGTCCGCCAGCAGGCCGTGCCCGCACCGGGAGAGCTGGTGGAGTTCCCCGGCGCCGAGGTCGACCCGGTCGGTGACACGTACTACCGCAGGACCAACCGCGTGGTGCACAAATACCCGGACCGGGTGATCATGCTGGTCACCGAGGCGTGCCCGGTCTACTGCCGGCACTGCACCCGCAAGTTCCACACCACCGACGTGCACGGCACGTACTTCCGTGACGACGAGGGCGGGTCGTTCGACGAGGACCTGCGCTACATCGCCGAGCATCCGGAGATCCGGGACGTGCTGCTCACCGGCGGCGATCCGCTGTCCTACCGGGACGGCAAGCTGGAGGAGATCGTCTCCGGGCTGCGGGCGATCCCCAGCGTGGAGGTCGTCCGCATCGGCAGCCGCTTCCCGGTGCTGCTGCCGCAGCGGATCACCGAGGACCTGTGCGAGATGCTCTCGCGCTACCACCCCGTGTGGCTGAACACGCATTTCAACCACCCCAAGGAGATCACGGCGGAGTCCGCCGCCGCCGTGGACCGACTGCTGCGGCACGGCATCCCGGTGGGCAACCAGACCGTGCTGCTGCGCGGGATCAACGACGATGTCACCACGATGCGCACGCTCATGACGGAGTTGCTGCGGATCCGGGTGCGCCCGTACTACCTCTACCACTGCGACAACGTCACCGGTGTCTCGCACTTCATGACCTCCGTCGAGAAGGGCTGGGAGATCATGGAGGGCCTCCAGGGCCACATCACCGGGTTCGCCGTGCCGCAGTACGTCCTGACCACCAGGATCGGCAAGGTCCCCCTCGCGCGACCGTACTTCGCCCGCACCGCCGACGGCCTGCGGCTCCGCAACCACCAGGGCCAGGAGATGACCGTCGACGCCACCGCGTACCCGATCACGGAGCCCGATGCGCCATGACCCTCGACAAGCGGCTCGGACAGCGTTTCCTCCCCTACGGCGCCAACTACCTCGACTGGTCCGATATGCACGAGCTGCGCGAGGCCGTCGAGCACGGCGTGCTCTTCCGCTACCAGACGGAGAACGAGAGCATCGCCTCCCGGCTCGAACGACGTGTCGCCGAACGGCTGGGTGCCGGGCACGTGTTGGCGGTGCACAACTGCACCGAGGCCCTCCGGCTCGCCCTGATCGCCACCCGCCCGCGCAGCGGTGACCTCGTGCACATCCCGGCGGTCACGTTCGTGGCCGTCGCGGGCGCGGTCCTCTCCAGCGGCCTGATCCCGGTGCTCGTCGACGTCGACGACTCCCTCTCGCTGGACCGCACGCTGCTGCCGCCGGGCACACAGCGGGTGATCGTGGCCCACATGGAAGGAACGGTGGCCGCCCTCCCGCAGGGTGTGCCGTACGTCGTCGAGGACTGTGCCCAGGCGCTCGGCGCACGGTTCCCCGACGGGCGGCACGCGGGGACGGCGGGCTACGCGGGCACCTTCAGCTTCCACCACAACAAGGTGCTCACCTCCGGCGAGGGCGGTCTGGTCGTCACCGGTGACGAGGACGCCTGGGCGACGATGCGCTGCTACCACGACCACGGTTCGGCGCGGGTACCCGGCCGCTATCCGACGTGGAACCAGGACGCGTACTACGGGGAGAACTTCGTCACCAGCGAGGGCGTCGCGGCCGTCCAGTACCAGCAGTTCCGCCATCTCGACGAGGTGCTGGCGGGGCTGGAGCGCATGCACGCCATCGCCATGGAGGAACTCCCCGACCGCCAGGGCCTCCACGTCCTGCCGCGGGCCGCCGGCGACGTGAAGATCAGCCTGCGCTTCCGGTGGGAGAGCCGGGAGCTGCGCGACGCCGCCGTGGCCGCGCTCACCGAACGGGGTATCGCCAACTGGACGCTGAACAAATACCTCCTCCCGGAACACCCGGTGCTCACCGGCCGGCGCTCCCTCTACAGCGACGGTTTCCCCTGGAACCTCGCGCCGGGCGGGCCCCTGGCCCTGAGCCGCGACGGCTTCGCCCGTACCCGTGACCTGCTCGACCGCACCCTGTGCGTACCGCTGTCGCCGGAACTCCCCGAGGCCGGCCAGGTCCTCGCGGTCAAGGCCGTGCGCCAGGCCCTGGAGACCGTATGAGCGGGCGGGAGCCGGCGCTGCTGATGGTGGACGACCGGGCGTCCACCTTCACCCGCTACGCGGCCCAAGCGCTCGGGGACAGGCTGGTGCTGCTGCGCTTCGCCGAGCTCCGCCGGGACCTCTCGGACGACCACCTGCGCCGGACCGCGCACCTGCCCGCGTTCTGGGTGCGCGCGGGTGTGCCGCTGGAAGAGGAGGCCGGGCGCTACGCGGCATGGGCCGACGGCCTGCCCGTACGCCCAGGGCGCTTCTGCAACCCCTCGGAGCCGAGGCAGGCCGTCGCCCAGCGTTTCGCGCGGCTGGCCGGCCTGCCGCACCTGACGGAGCGGCAGGTGGCCTGGGTCCGGGACAAGGCCGCGATGAAGGACAAGTTCCGGGAACTGGGGCTGCGCACCGCGCGGTACGCGCGGGTGGCGGACGCGGGCGACGTCGAGCGGTTCGCCGCGGTCCACGGCTGGCCGCTGGTGCTCAAGCCCACGGACTCCTTCGCCTGCGTCGACACCTTCCGGCTGACCGGGCCCGCTTCCCTGGAGCGCGTCGACTTCGCCGCGCGGGACTGGATGGTCGAGGAGCACCTCGCCGGGACCGAGTGGGAGGTGTGCGGGCTCGTCCACGAAGGCGAGGTGCTGGACGCCTGGCCCAGCGCGATGCCGTGCCGGCCGCTGGACATCGTGGACGGCGCGATGAACGCCAACATCAGCGTCGCCACCGACGAGGGGCCGCCCGTCGACCTCCGCGCGCTGCTCCAGACGATCACCACCGGCATGGGCCTCGACCACGGCTATCTGCACATGGAGTTCTTCCTCGTCGACGGGAAGGTCCACGCCGGTGAGATCGGGGTACGGCCGGCGGGCTGCGAGATCACCGCCAACCACGGACACGCCTACGGCTTCGACGTGTTCGGCGCCACTCTGGACGTCTACCTCGGCCGCCGCCCCTCGCTCCGCTACGGTGCGCGGCGCTGCGCCGGCGACCTCCTGCTGCCCCTGCCGGGGTCGGGCACCGTCCGGGCCATCACCTCGGAGGAGGAACTGCTGCGCATCCCCGGGGTCGTCGACGCCGTTCTCAAGGTGGGCGTCGGCGATCCTGTGGCGGCACGCCGCGCCTCGCACAACGCGTCCGGGTACGTCCATGTGACAGGCACGTCGATCGGGGAGGTGGAGCGCCGCATGCGAGCGGTCCTCGACGCCTTCGCCATCGATGTCGTCCCGACCATCGATGTCGTCCCGGCCGCGGCACAGCAGGCCGGCACGGCCGCCGAACGGAGACTGACGCCGTGACCCGGAGGCTGCCCCGCCGATTCCTCGATCTGCTCACGCGCCGCCATGTGGCCGGGCCCGCGTGGTGGAGCGTGGTCGCCCGGATGCCCGTGTACCTGCTGTCGCTGGCCGTGGTGCTGGTGGTCCGGGAACAGGGCGGCGGCTACGCACAGGCCGGCCTGGTCGCCGCGCTCTGCACGATCGGCATGGCGGTGGGCAGCCCGCTGATCGCCCGGCTGGTGGACCGCGGCGGGATGCGCCCCGTGCTCGTCGCCACCGGGCTCCTCCATCCCTCGGCTCTCGGCGCGCTGGTGTGGGCCACCCGGCCCGGTGGCTGGGCCCAGTCGGCCGTGGCGGTCGTCGCCGGGGTCGCGCTGCCGCCGGCCAACGCCTGCATGCGCTCGCTGTGGGCACGGCTCCCCCTCCAGGACGAGGAGCGGGAGATCGCCTATCTGTGGGAGGCGTTGCTCACCGAAGTCCTCGTGATCGGGGCGCCGTTGATGCTGGCCGGCCTGATGCTGGCGGGCTCCGCCGGCCTCGCGCTGACGACGGTGGCCGCCGTCGGCGGCGCCGGTGCGCTGGGGCTCGCCCTCACCCGGCTCCCGGAGGGCACCGGGCGGGCCGGCGGGGAACGGCCGGGCGGCGCACCTCGCGGCCTGCTGGGGCCGCTCAGGGAGGTCCCGATGCTCGCGCTGATGAGCATCATGGCGGTGTGCTCCGTGCCCATCGGGCTGATGACGTTGGCCATTCCGGCCTTTGTCGACGAGCACGGCGGCCGGGGCAGCACCGGTGTGGTGTACGCCTGTTGGGGTGTGGGCAGTGCGGTGGGCGCGCTGTGGCTCGGGCGCTCCCAGTCGGAGGTGGCGGCGCACCGGCGCTTCCCGTGGCTGGTGCTCGCGTTCGCTGTCGGCACGGCCCTGCCCTTGCCGGCCACTTCGCCGACGGCGCTGGCGGTGGCGCTGGCGGTGGGCAGCGCTCCCATCGCCCTGGTGTCCGCGAGCGAGATGACGCTGGTCAGCACGGTGGCGGACAGCGGGCTGCTGACCGAGGCGTTCACCTGGGCTTCGCTGGCGACCGTGGTGGGTGACGCGGTGGGCCAGCAGGCCGGTGGCCTGCTGATCGCACCGGTCGGTCCGCACGGGGTGTTCGCGGTGGCGTCCGGCGTGGCGCTGGCGGGGGCCGGGCTGGCGTTCGCCTGCCGCGGGGTGCTGGCCCACGGTGCCGCCGTGCCCGCGGAGTGCCCGGCGTGAGCGCTGCCCGGGTGGCCCGTGCCCCGCCGCAGCGCCCCGCCTTCCGCCCGTTTCCGCCTCTCCCACCCCTCTCTTCTGTCCCACCTGACCGGCGCAAGAACACGAGGTAGACCCGCATGAACCGCTCCGTCACCGAACCGCCTTCCGCCGCTGTCTTCCGCCCGGTCGCCCGCGGGGGCTTCGCCGCTGCCGTCAAGGAATTCCTGGCGGACCCCGGCCGGCTGCCCGTGCCCGTACCGGTCGAGGGCCGTGCGGATCTCGACCGGAGCGTGGGGCTGGCCGCCGGCCTCTACGACGGCGTGCGCACGCCGCCACAGGTGGACTTCGGCATCGTGCTGGGGGCCGGGGAACTGCTCGACGGCGTCGTGGAGTTGGCCCGTCCGCTCGCCGGTCGCTGGCTGCCGGAGGAGGAGCTGGACGATGCCGCCGGATTCCGGTGTCCCGGATCGCTCGTGGTCGTCGGCGGCTACGACCGGCTCGGTCTCGATCCCGTCAGGGCACTGCTGCTGGCCACGTACCGGGGTGCGGAACGCGCGCTGACGCTGCTGAGCGGGCGCGACGACGCCTCCGTCGCCTGGAACATCGCCAAGCAGTACGGCCGATCCGTGCCCGGCGTCGACGCGCTGGGCCTGTTCACCGATACGGACCGGCCGCCCCGTCTGCCCGGTGTCCGGGTCTTCGACGACCGTGACTTCGAACGCAGCGACATCCAGCGCGAGATCCTCGGCACCCGGTGGCGCAGGGTCGTCTTCCAGGGCCACGGCAAGGACGACAGCGTCAACCTCGGCGAGTTCACCATCTGCGGCCTGAACCCGGCCGTGCCCGCCGCACCGGGCCTGCTCGGCCCGCGCTGCGCCTACGGGCTGCCGTGCTACAAGCCCGAGGACAAGCTGATCCCCCTCAACCGCGTCGAGGCCGTGGAGGTGGTGCTCAACGCCTGCAACAGCGGCCCGCTCGCCGACCTCGCGCTCTACGACCCCAGGTACCAGCTGCTGCTCAACGCCCTCGACGGGCCGGCCCGTACCGTCGTCTCCGCCGTCTCCGTCCACGACTCCGACCGGCCCGAGAACGTCGCGTGGATGCGGGCAGCCCTCACCGGGGCGGATTCCGTCGACACCCTCAACGCCAGTCTCGCGGGCTCGCACCCCTATCCGGCCTTCATGCGCTTCGGCATGCCGGGGGAACCCTCGCGGACGCCCGCCGCGCCCAAGCCGTCCGAGCACCGCCCCGACCCGCTGGTCCTCACGGCGGGGCGCCGCCTGACCGCCCTGCTGGCCTCCGGACTCCTGCCGCACAACCACGGATTGCGCCCCCGCCTGAGCAAGCTCGCCCGGAAGGTCGACCTGTGGGTGGCCCGCCCCACGCATCTCGCCGACCAGTCCTCCGAGGAGATCCGCTCCTCCCTCGCCGCGGATCTCCAGTCGCTCGACCACGTCATCGCCGAAGCGGTCGCGGCGAACCCCGAGGACGAGATCATGAACTACCCCGCCCACTTCGGCGACCGCAGCTCGCTGGACCCGCGGGTACGGGAGGTGACCTGCCACTGCGGGCGCCCGGCCCAGGAGTTCACCCGGCGCGGCCTGCTGCCGCAGGTCCTGGACACGACCTGCGCGGTCTGCATGCGCTGCGGCGACGTCACCTTCCGCGTTCCCGGCGCGCCCGCGCTCCTGGCCCACGCCGCCGACGAGGTCGAGCAGGGCGGCGTGCTGGAGGTGCGCGCCGACCTGCTCGCGTCCCGGACCGGGCCCGTACGGCTGGGCCTGTTCGTACCGACGTACCTGCGGCAGGACACGGTCGTCGAACCGGCCACGGTCAAGGTCCGGGGCTCCGCCGGGGAGCACCGGGACGTCACCTTCCGGGTGCGGTTCGCGCCCGGGACCGCACCGCAGGCGTACTACTTCACGGTGTTCGCCGTGCAGGACCTCGCCGTGTCCACGGCCCGGAGGCACTTCGGCGTCGTCCCCCACCGCACCTGAGACAGCGCCCGGCACCACCTCCCCTCACCCGACGGACGAAGGACGGTTTGCCATGGAGAACCAGACCAAGCCCGCGATCGAACTCATCGAGCACGATGGCGAGGTGACGCTGAGCATCGGCGGCGAACAGGCCATGCAGGCGTGGGAGCGCGACCTGATGTGGGCCAGCGCGGACCTGCTGTGCGAGCACGGCCACGACTTCTACGAGGTCGGGCTCGGGCTCGGCCTGTCCGCCCTGCGCATCGCGGGCAACGCCGCGACCCGCAGCCACACGGTCCTGGAACTCTTCGCCGAGGTGGAGAACCTCTTCCGCGCCCGGCACCCGGAACTGCCCGGCAACCTCGCCATCGAACGCGGTGACTTCTTCCAGCGCGTCTTCGACCTGCCCTCGGAGAGCGTCGACGGGATGTTCTTCGACCCGGCCCTCGACATGCACGTGTGGACGGACAAGGAGCTGTGGGCCAGGACCATGCCGGAGGTCGTCCGGGTGCTGCGCCCCGGCGGCGTCTTCATCCCGTTCTTCAGCACCAGGCCGGAGCTGCGCTGGCAGTACCTCCCGCACTTCCGCACCATCCGCGTCGTGCGCCACCCGTACCTGGCGTACGACACCACCGAATACACCCATGGCATCAGCGGTGACGCCTACATCCAGTGCTTCCACAAGGACTGACGTCCTACGAGGCGACAAGCCGGCCGTACTCCTGAGGCTCTGGTGCGGGCAACTCTCATGCGCTGCAAGGTGTTTGGACTTGTCGGTCCAATCCCGGCGGCCTACCGTGCTGCCGTTCCCGACAACGCACCCGTTCACCCAGAGAGGTGTCACCCATGCACGCGATCCGTATCGAAGAGCACGGCGGTCCCGAGGTCCTGCGCTGGACCGAGCTGCCGGACCCCGCACCGGGCCCCGGTGAGGCGCTGGTGCGCCTGGGCGCCGCCGGGGTGAACTACGTGACTCCTCCACCCCCTGAAGGGGGTGGCTTCTCGCTATGCCGGTTGAGCTTCGCGACGGACCAGCCCGGCCCGTAGAACGTTCAGGGCGCCC
>NZ_JBFBBD010000033.1:0-69333 GCF_040689515.1 Streptomyces sp. NPDC051173 | reverse complement strand
CATGCCGCCGTCGACCTTGAGCGCGGCCAGGTCGACGCCGGAGTCCTTCGTCATGGCGTCGGTGATCTCGCGGGTCTGCCAGGCGGTGGCCTCGACCATGACCCGCACCAACGGCTCCGTGCCCGAGGAGCGGAGCAACACGCGGCCCGTGGAGCCCAGTTCACGCTCAGCGGCCCCGACGGCAGTCGCAAGCTCCTCGGACGTCTTCACGCGCGACTTGTCGACGTCCCGCACGTTGATCAGGATCTGCGGCAGCCGCTCCATGACCCCGGCGAGGTCGGCCAGCGACCGGCCCGTCGCCGCGACGCGAGCGGCCAGCATCAGGCCCGTGAGGGTGCCGTCGCCGGTCGTCGCGTGGTCGAGGACGATGACGTGGCCGGACTGCTCGCCGCCGAGGGCGAAGCCGTGGGCCTTCATCTCCTCCAGCACATAGCGGTCGCCGACCGCGGTCTGGACGAGGTCGACGCCCTCGCGCTCCATGGCCAGCTTGAAGCCGAGGTTGGACATCACGGTGGCGACGACGGTGTTCTTGCGCAGCGAGCCCGCCTCGCGCATCGCGAGCGCGAGGACGGCCAGGATCTGGTCGCCGTCGACCTCGTTGCCCTTGGCGTCCACGGCCAGGCAGCGGTCGGCGTCACCGTCGTGGGCGACGCCCAGGTCGGCGCCGTGCTCGACCACGGCGGCGCGCAGCTTGTCCAGGTGGGTGGAGCCGCACTCGTGGTTGATGTTGAGGCCGTCGGGCTCGGTGCCGATGGTGATCACCTCGGCGCCGGCCCGGGCGAACGCCTCCGGGGAGACCCGGGCGGCCGCGCCGTGGGCACCGTCGATGACGACCTTGAGGCCGTCCATGCGGTTGGGCAGCACACCGATGAGGTGGGCGACGTAGTTGTCGAAGCCCTGGTCGTACTCGCGGACCCGGCCGACACCGGCGCCGGTGGGCCGGTCCCAGGGCTCGCCGGAGGCGTGCGCCCGGTAGGTCCGCTCGATCCGGTCCTCCAGCTCGTCGGCGAGCTTGTGGCCGCCGCGGGCGAAGAACTTGACACCGTTGTCCGGCATGGCGTTGTGGCTGGCGGACAGCATCACGCCGAGGTCCGCGCCGAGCGCCCCGGTGAGATACGCCACGGCCGGCGTGGGCAGCACGCCCACCCGCAGGACGTCCACGCCCGCGCTGGCGAGCCCGGCCACCACGGCGGCCTCCAGGAACTCCCCGGACGCGCGCGGGTCCCGGCCCACCACGGCCACGGGGCGGTGGCCCTCGAACGTACCCGCCTCGGCGAGCACATGCGCCGCGGCGACCGACAGACCGAGCGCCAGCTCGGCTGTCAGATCGGCGTTGGCCACACCGCGCACACCGTCCGTACCGAAGAGTCGTCCCACTGGTGTCCTCCGAAAAAACGCGGGGGTTACGGGGCCCGGGAGGGGCCCCCGCGAAAGAAAGGTGTCGAATCCGGGACCGGAGCGTTGCGCCCGGGTACATCCAGGTATACGCCCCGTGCCGCCGATAGCCGAACGCCCCGGCGGGCACGGAGCGTGCCGCCGGGGCGTTCGAGCAGAAGCAGCGAAGCCGCTGTTTAGCGCTTGCTGTACTGCGGAGCCTTGCGGGCCTTCTTCAGACCGGCCTTCTTGCGCTCGACCGCACGGTCGTCGCGGCTCAGGAAGCCGGCCTTCTTCAGGGCGCCGCGGTTGTTCTCCACGTCGGCCTCGTTCAGCGCGCGGGCCACACCGAGGCGCAGGGCGCCGGCCTGGCCGGACACGCCGCCACCCGCGATGCGGGCGACAACGTCGTAGCGGTCGTCGAGCTCGAGCACCTTGAAGGGCTCGTTGACTTCCTGCTGGTGCACCTTGTTGGGGAAGTAGTCCTCAAGGGTGCGGCCGTTGATCTTCCACTTGCCGGTGCCCGGGATGATCCGGACGCGGGCGATGGCGTTCTTGCGACGACCCAGGCCGGCGGCCGGCTGCGGGTCACCGAAACGGGACGCGAGCGACTCGGAGGTGTACTCCCCCTCGACGATCTCGGTCTCGGTGGTGTACTCCTCGACGCTGACCTCGTCTTCGACGACGGGGGTCTCGGCGGTGGTCTCAGCCACGATTCTCCTCAGATGCTTTCTGTCTGGTCGGCGGTGGCCGGGACTAGCCCTGCTTGACCTGGGTGATCTCGAACGGGACGGGCTGCTGGGCGGCGTGCGGGTGCTCGCTGCCCGAGTAGACCTTCAGCTTCGAGAGCATCTGACGGCCGAGGGAGTTCTTGGGAACCATGCCCTTGATGGCCTTCTCGACAGCCTTCTCGGGGCTCTTGTCGAGCAGCTCGTCGTAACGAACCGCGCGGAGACCACCCGGGAAGCCGGAGTGGCGGTACGCCAGCTTCTGGGTCTTCTTGTTGCCGGACAGGTGAACCTTGTCGGCGTTGATGATGATGACGAAGTCACCCATGTCCATGTGCGGGGCATACACAGGCTTGTGCTTGCCACGCAGGAGGTTGGCGGCCTGAGAGGCCAGACGGCCCAGGACAACGTCCTGCGCGTCAATGATGTGCCACTGGCGCTGGACATCGCCGGGCTTGGGGCTGAACGTACGCACGGTCGTAGCCTTCGCTTCTGAGTGTGGGTCCTGACACGTCTCTCCGGGCAGTCAACCGGCACTGGCGGCGACTCGGGGACGCAACCCGAACGCGCGCCGGCGGTTATCGGCCCGATGAGCAAGCGTAAGGGCCCCTCGCGTGAGAACGACCAAGCCAATACGCATAACGAACTCGTAGAGTACCGGTCGCCCACCGGCGGGGTCAAAACAACATGGTCCCACCGGCTGCGAGGCCCCGCCAGCCCGGGGCGTACGGGCCATGGCCGGGCGCGGCACCGCTGCGCCTGCGGCGGGCGGCCTCAATCGCCGGCCGGGCTGAAATGTGTCTGATGTCGCATATCTCGCGGAGCGCAGTCCGGGGGTCTGGGGGCTTGCCCCCAGTTTCGGGAAGGGGCGGGGCAGGGGAACGAGCGCCGCAGGCGCCAACGGACCCGCAGACGAGGGGGCTGGGGCAGGCGCCCCCCACGCGGCGGAGCCGCACATCAGACGCAGCCGGGAAGGGGCGGGGCCAGGGAGAGCTACCGCCGCCGTGCCACCCGCGCCTCGTCCCACACCGGCTCGGGGACCTCGCGCACCAGGCCGTCCGACCCGAAGACCACGAAGCGGTCGAACGCGCGAGCGAACCACCGGTCGTGCGTCACGGCGAGCACCGTCCCCTCGTACGACTCCAGCCCCTCCTGGAGCGCCTCCGCCGACTCCAGGTCCAGGTTGTCCGTCGGCTCGTCCAGCAGGAGGGCCGTCGTCCCGGCCAGCTCCAGGAGCAGGATCTGGAAGCGCGCCTGCTGGCCGCCCGACAGCTTCTCGAAGGGCTGGTCGCCCTGCTTCTCCAGCTCGTACCGCCGGAGCACGGACATCGCCCCGCCCCGGTCCTTCGCGTGCCCGGTCCACAGGATGTCCACCAGCGTGCGCCCCAGCAGCTCGGGGTGCGCGTGGGTCTGGGCGAAGTGCCCGGCCACCACGCGGGCGCCCAGCTTCCACGTGCCCGTGTGGGCCACGTCGTCACCGGCGAGCAGCCGCAGGAAGTGGGACTTGCCGGAGCCGTTCGAGCCGAGCACCGCGACCCGCTCGCCGTAGAAGACCTCCAGGTCGAAGGGGTTCATCAGGCCCGTGAGCTCAAGGTTCTGGCAGGTCACGGCCCGGACACCGGTGCGCCCGCCGCGCAGCCGCATCCGGATGTCCTGCTCGCGCGGCGGCTCGGGCGGCGGGCCGGCCTCCTCGAACTTCCGCAGCCGGGTCTGGGCGGCGGCGTAGCGCGAGGCCATCTCGTGGCTGACCGCGGCCGCCTGCCGGAGGTTGACCACCAGCTTCTTCAGCTGGGCGTGCTTCTCGTCCCAGCGGCGGCGCAGCTCCTCGAAGCGGGCGAAGCGCTCCTTGCGGGCCTCGTGGTACGTGCCGAAGCCGCCGCCGTGCACCCAGACGTCCGACCCGGCCGGGCCCGGCTCGACGCTGATGATCTTCTCGGCGGCGCGGGCGAGCAGCTCACGGTCGTGGGAGACGAAGAGCACCGTCTTCTTCGTCTCGCGCAGCCGCTCCTCCAGCCAGCGCTTGCCGGGCACGTCGAGGTAGTTGTCCGGCTCGTCGAGGAGCAGCACCTCGTCCGTGCCGCGCAGCAGCGACTCCAGGACGAGCCGCTTCTGCTCACCGCCGGAGAGGGTGCGCACCTCGCGCCACTGCGCCTTCTCGTACGGGACGCCGAGCGCGGCCATCGTGCACATGTCCCAGACGGTCTCCGCCTCGTAGCCACGCGCCTCGGCCCAGTCGGACAGGGCCTGCGCGTAAGCCATCTGCGCGGCCTCGTCGTCCCGCGTCATGATCGCGTCCTCGGCCTCGTCCACGGCCGCCGCCGCTTCCCTGATCCGCGGCTGCGCCACGGAGACCAGCAGGTCACGCACCGTACGCCCGTCGCGCACGGAGCCCACGAACTGCGGCATCACGCCGAGCCCGCCGGTGACCGAGACCGTGCCGCCATGCGGCTGGAGCTCGCCGGAGATCAGCCGCAGCAGCGTCGTCTTGCCCGCGCCGTTCGCACCGACGAGCGCGACCGCGGCGCCCTCCCCGACCCGGAAGGAGACGTCGCCGAGCAGCGCCCGGCCGTCCGGAAGATAGAACTCCAGGTGCGCTGCTTCGACGTGTCCCATGGGTGGGATTGTCGCCGCTGGTGAGGGGTGCGACCAACCGGATTACGATGCACGCCATGAGCTTTGGGCAGGGAGGGCCGCACGGGGCCCCGGGGGAACCCCATCGGCCGACTCCGCAGTGGGGCCCGCCCCCGCCGCCGCAGCCCACCCCGCAGCCACCGCCCTGGGGGCCCGCCGCCGGCGCGCCGCAGACCCCGGACTGGTCGGCGCTCGCCGACGACACCGCGGCCCGCGGCCGCCGCCGCAAGTGGCTCCTCCTCGGTGGCGGCGCGCTCGCCGTCACCGCGGTCGCCACGGCCGTGGCCGTCGCGGTCACCGGCTCGCACGGCGGCGGCAAGCGGTCCGGCCTGCCCGCGCCCGAGAAGCTGCCGAGCTCCTCCGGCGCCCCGGAGCCGTCCTTCTCCGACGCCGCCCCGCCGCCCCCGCCGAACCCCCTCGACTTCATATCCAGCGCCGACAAGGACAAGGCGCCCCTGAGCACGGACACCCTCTTCCCGCACACCAAGCCGGTCCTCTACAAGCGCGCATACGACCGCACCGCCACCGCCACCACGACGGACTGCGGCTCCGCGACCCAGAACGGGCTCGGCGCCGTCCTCACCGCCAACGGCTGCCGCAAGGTGCTCCGCGCCACGTACGTACGGGACGGGATCGCGGTCACCGTCGGCGTCGCCGTCTTCGACGACAAGGCGGCGGCGGACAAGGCGAAGGACCAGTCCACGGGAAACATCGCCTCCCTCTCCGGCGACAACGACCCCGCCTTCTGCCGCGCGACGGCCTGCCGCCTGACGGCGAACGCGCAGGGGCGCTACGCGTACTTCACGGTGGCGGGGTACGCGAACGGGAAGGCGGTGGGTGAGGGCGACACGGCTGCGCTGACGGCTGGTCGTGACGTGTCGGACTACGCGTTCCGCCGGATCATGTACCGGGCTCAGGAACAGGCGGCGGATTCTGTGAGGTCTTCGGCGCCGCCGAAGCGGGCCTGAGCGGCGGCCTGGCGGGTTTCTGGGTGCGGGTCCGCTGCCGCCTGCGGCGGGAGCGCCCTGCGGGCGCGTCCTCAAACGCCGGGCGGGCTGAATGTGCGGACCGTAGCCAGCACATCCAGCCCGTTGGGGGCACCTCCCAGCGGTAGCTGGGGGAGTTTGAGGACAGCGCGCGAAGCGTGCTTCGGGGGTCTGGGGGCTTGCCCCCAGTTCCGGGAAGGGGCGGGGCTGGGGAAAAGGCCCGCCGCAGGCGAACCCGCCTCAGCCCGACGGATCCGCGTCCTCGTCGTCCTCGGGTGCCGCGGAGGGCGACCGCGGCGACGCCTCCGCCGCCGCCCAACGGATCTTCGCCATCTGTGCTCGCAGCAGCGACGGCGGAATCGACACCCCGTCCGGATCCGAAAGGCTCGTCGCGAAGAACATCGCCAGCGTCCGACCGGAGCGCACCGCGGTGATCAGGCTGGGCGCCCGCTCGGCGACGTTCTCCAGGCGGATCGCCAGCGCCTCGTCCCCCAGCCCGGGCGGCGACAGCGTGCGGACCGCCTCGAACTCCTGTGGCTCGCCCTCGCCCGTTCGCATCCGGAAACCGTCCGCGCAGGCGGCGGCCGCCGTACGCAGGGCCTCCAGGGTGTCGGCCGCGCCGTCCCCCGCGTACTCCGAGACGCGGATCATGCCCATGAGGCCCTCGAAGTCCATGTCCTCGCCCGTCTTGGCGAAGGTGCGCACCACCGTCGCGGCGGGCGCGGGCCGCAGCTGGGAGCCCAGCGCGTCGCCCAGCGGCCGGCACTCCTCGGTGTCCGTACGGGGCGTGCCCGCGCCCGCCGCGCCCTCGCCCGCCCGCTCGATCTGGAAGCCGGGCACCTCGTGCGCGCCCAGCTCCACATGTCTCAGCTCGGCAGGGCCCGGCGCCCGTACGGCGTCGAGCTCCCTCGCCCCCGCCTTCTCCGTGCGGGACGCCCCACGGGGCCCGCCGCCATCGACACCGCACCCGGCCGTCAGCCCGAGGGCCACGACCGCGGAAATCACCGCCACCATCGCCTTCACGCCCCCAGCGTCCCAGCGCCCGCGGGGTCCGTCCGGTCGCCACGCCCGGCGCTCCGGTTACGCTCTGGACGGCTGTCCGAGCGCCTCCGGCGCACGGCCGGCGGGGGTGATCGCCCCCTTGACCCACGACCTGTGACTCAAGCCACAATGTAGGCTTCGCAGGCAACCGATACCCCTCCCAACGGTCTTTACCGGCGGATCGGGCCGCACTCGACCAACACTTGGCCAAGCGGTCCGCACAAGGGGACGACCCGGACACCCAGGCCAGGGGGAAGGACGGACGCGGCGCCCGACGTGCCGCGCACACACCGCCATGAAGATCTCTTTCCTTTTGCAGAACGCCTACGGCATCGGCGGCACGATCCGCTCCACGTTCAACGTCGCCGGAGCCCTCGCGGCCCGCCACGACGTGGAGATCGTGTCGATCCACAGAACCGGTGGCACGCCCAAGCTCCCCCTGCACCGCAAGGTCAAGCTGGTCCACCTCATCGACACCCGCGCCGAGACCGGCGCCGACCGGGACAACCCGGCCCTGGAGCAGGACAGCGCGCTCATCCCGCCCGTCGAGGCGAAGGGCGCGCAGTTCAGCGCGCTCACCGACAAGCGCGTCGCCGAGCACCTGGCCCGCACCGACGCCGATGTCGTGATCGCCACCCGCCCCGGCCTGGTGATGTATCTGGCCGAGTTCGGCCAGGACCGCTACCTCAAGATCGGCCAGGAGCACCGGATCTACGGCACGCACGAGCCGAACATCCGCGCCGCCCAGGACCGCGCCATCCCGCTCCTGGACGCGCACACCGCCGTCTCGGAGGCCGACGCGGCCACCCACCGCGAGCACTTCCCGGGCGTGAAGACCAAGCTGATCGCCCTGCCCAACGGCGTCCCGCCGTCCGAGGTCGAGCCCTCCGACAGCACCGTCAAGCTGGTCGTCGCCGCGGGCCGCCTCATCCCCGTCAAGCGCTACGACCTGCTGGTCAAGGCGTGGGCCACCGTCGCCGCCGGCCGGCCCGACTGGAAGCTGCGGATCTACGGCCGCGGCCCCCAGCAGGCCAAGCTGCGCGAGCAGATCGACAAGCTGGGCCTCAACGAGCACGTCCGCCTCATGGGCCCCCACTCCCCCATCGAGACCGAGTGGGCCAAGGGCTCCATCGCCGCCGTGACCTCCCGCGAGGAGTCCTTCGGCATGACGATCGTGGAGGCCATGAACTGTGGCGTGCCCGTCGTCGCCACCGACTGCCCGCACGGCCCCGGCGAGATCATCAGCGACGGCAAGGACGGCCTGCTCGTCACCAACCTCGACAGCGACGCCATCGCGGCGGGCCTGCTCAAGCTGATCGAGGACGACGAGCTCCGGCACACCATGGGCAAGGCCGCCCTGATCTCCGCCGAGCGCTATCAGCCCGACGCCATCGCCCGCCGCTACGAGGACCTCATCGAGAGCCTCGGCGGCGACACCGGCACCACCCCGGCCCCCGCGGGCAGCGCCCCGAGCGAGCCGCGCAAGCCGGCCCCCGTGCCGCTGTCGAAGGTGCTGCGCCGCACCGCCGGCAAGCTCATCCGCCCGCTGCGCCGCTCCGTGGCCAAGCCCGCCACCCCGGCGGTCAAGGCGGCCATAAAGGAGATCGTCCGCAAGCCGCTGCGCTGCACCGCCTCCTGCCGCGTCGACGCCGACGGCAATCTCGTGGTCTCCGTCGACCGCAAGGGCCTGTCCGGCGAGAAGCTGTCCCTGACGGTCACCCGCCGCAAGGAGGGCAAGCCGGTCAGCGTGCCGCTGAAGGCCGCGGCCGACGGCAAGGGCCCCTACACCGCGGTGCTCGACCGCCGCGAACTCCGGCTGGGCGAAGGCCGTTGGGACCTCCACGTCGTACGCGGCGACGACGGCGCCCGCCGCCGGGTCGTCTCGCACCTCGCCGAGGGCCGCGGCCTGGTCGAGCTGGAGCCGCTGACCGGCGCCCCGTTCACCTGGTGGGTGCCCTACCCCACCGTCGACGGCTTCCTCGCGCTGCGCGCCTGGAACCGCGCGCGGCACGCCGAGGCCCGCACGGTCCGGCAGGGCAACAAAGCGCTGACGGTCGAAGGCACCCTGCACGGCACGGAGTTCACCGCCGACAGCGAGCCCGTCCTCGTCGCCACCCCGCGCATCGAGGCGGCCTCGCCGGTCACGGTGCCGGTCACGGTCGTCAACGGCACGGCCTTCACCTTCAACCTGCCGTACGCCGACCTGCGCCACGCCCGCGCCGGGGACGAGAACACCGTCTGGGACCTGGCCGTGCGCCCGGCGCCCGGCGCCGAGCCGATCCGCGTCGCCCGGCTCATCGGCGACATCGTCGACCGGAACAAGACCGACATCTATCCGGTGCTCGACGGCATCAAGCCGTACTTCACGGTCAACAGCGACCTCGCCGTCAGCTGCCCCGCGCCTGACGCTTCCTGACGTCGCATCAAAAAGCGCCGGGCGGGCTGGAGTTCCAGCCCGCCCGGCGCTTTTGCGCAAGCCCGTTCAGCAGCAACCCGCCCCGGGCAGCGTCCGCTTGTTGCGTGCCTCCCGGTTGCGCGCGGCGAGTTCGGAGTCGGCCGGATAGCCGACCTCTTCGAGCGTCAGCCCGTGCGGCCGTACCACGTGCACCGCGGAATCGCGCACGCCCGCGGCCAGCACCTTGCCCGGCCAGTCCACCGGCCGGTGCCCGTCGCCGACGAACAGCAGCGCGCCCACCAGCGAACGCACCATGTTGTGGCAGAAGGCGTCGGCCTTCACCGTCGCGGTCACGACACCCGAGGCGTCGCGCTCCCAACTCAGCTGCTGGAGCGTGCGGATGGTCGTCGCACCCTCGCGCTTCTTGCAGTACGCGGCGAAGTCGTGCTCCCCGAGCAGCGCGCGCGAGGCGGCGTTCATCGCGTCGACGTCCAACGGCCAGTCGTGCCACAGGACATGACCGCGCAGCAGCGGGTCCACACCGCCCACGTGGTCGGTCACCCGATAGGCGTACCGCCGCCAGATCGCCGAGAACCGCGCGTTGAAACCGGCCGGCGCCTCCGCGACCTTCCACACCCGCACGTCGTGCGACAGCCGTCCGGCGAGCCGGCGGAGCAGCTTCTCCTCGTGCTCGGCCCACACCCCGGCCGGCAGGTCGACGTGCGCGACCTGGCCACGCGCGTGCACACCGGAGTCCGTACGGCCGGCGACCGTCAGCTCATACGTCTCGGACGACCGCGTCACCGTACGGAGCGCGGACTCGATCTCGCCCTGCACGGTGCGCAGGCCCGAGCGCTGCTTGGCCCAGCCGGAGAAGTCCTTGCCGTCGTACGACAGATCCAGCCGCACCCGCACAAAGCCGGGCTCAACTTCGTCACTCACCGAGAGTTCCTCGTTTCAAAAAAGGGCGACGCCACGGAAAACGCGGAACGGGCCCGCCCCCGAGGGAGCGGACCCGTCCGTGCGCATCAGATGCGTCAGGCGTCCTTCGACTCCTCGGCCGGAGCCTCGGCAGCAGCCTCGGACTCCTTGACCGCACGCTTGGTGGCGGCCTCGGCCTCGGCGACGGTCGCCTTCTTCGCGATCTCACCCTCGACGAGCTCGATCACGGCCATCGGGGCGTTGTCGCCACGACGGTTGCCGACCTTGGTGATACGGGTGTAGCCACCCGGACGCTCGGCGAAGCGCGGAGCGATCTCGGTGAAGAGCACGTGCACGATGCCCTTGTCCGTGATCGTCTGAAGAACCTGGCGACGGTTGTGGATGTCGCCCTTCTTCGCCTTGGTGATCAGACGCTCGGCCACGGGGCGCAGGCGACGGGCCTTGGCCTCGGTGGTCTTGATGCGACCGTGCTCGAAGAGCGACTTGGCGAGGTTCGCCAGCATCAGCTTCTCGTGCGCGGCACCGCCGCCCAGACGGGCACCCTTGGTGGGACGCGGCATGGTGTTTCTCCTTGTTCTCTGCACCGGCCGTATCAGGTACCGGTGTCAGGTCCGACCGGGCGGTCGCCCGGCCGAAGATCAGTACTGCTCGGTCTCCACGAAGCCCGCGTCCGCGTCGTCGTCGGCGCCGAACGCGTCGGCGGCGGCGGTCGGGTCGAATCCGGGCGGGCTGTCCTTGAGGGCCAGGCCCATGCCGGCCAGCTTCGCCTTGACCTCGTCGATCGACTTCGCACCGAAGTTGCGGATGTCGAGCAGGTCGGCCTCGGAGCGGGCGACGAGCTCACCCACGGAGTGGATGCCCTCGCGCTTGAGGCAGTTGTAGGACCGAACGGTGAGCTCGAGCTCCTCGATCGGCAGCGCCAGGTCGGCGGCCAGGGCGGCGTCCGTCGGGGACGGGCCCATGTCGATGCCCTCGGCGTCGATGTTGAGCTCGCGGGCCAGACCGAACAGCTCGACCAGGGTCTTACCGGCGGACGCCATGGCGTCACGCGGGCGCATGGCCTGCTTGGTCTCGACGTCGACGATCAGCTTGTCGAAGTCGGTGCGCTGCTCGACTCGGGTCGCCTCGACCTTGTAGGTGACCTTGAGCACGGGGCTGTAGATGGAGTCGACCGGGATACGGCCGATCTCCTGGCCCACCTGCTTGTTCTGGACGGCGGAGACGTAGCCGCGACCGCGCTCGACGGTCAGCTCCATCTCCAGCTTGCCCTTGGCGTTCAGCGTCGCCAGGACCAGGTCGGGGTTGTGCACCTCGACGCCGGCCGGCGGGGCGATGTCCGCGGCGGTGACCAGGCCGGGACCCTGCTTGCGCAGGTACATCACGACCGGCTCGTCGTGCTCCGAGGAGACGACCAGCTGCTTGATGTTCAGGATGAGGTCGGTGACGTCCTCCTTGACACCCGGCACGGTGGTGAACTCGTGCAGAACGCCGTCGATGCGGATGGACGTGACAGCCGCACCCGGGATCGAGGAGAGGAGCGTACGACGCAGGGAGTTACCGAGGGTGTAGCCGAAGCCCGGCTCCAGCGGCTCGATCACGAACCGGGAGCGGAACTCGTCGACGACCTCTTCGGTCAGCGAGGGGCGCTGAGCGATCAGCATGCGAAGCATCCTTCAGTCATGGACACCCACTATTTGATGTCCTGAGGTACTACAAGGGTACGGGCGGTACGGCTCCGAAGAGCCGTACCGCCCAGACCCTCAAGGCAAACCGCGAAGCGGCTACGCCGGACGCGGTGCGTCAGACGCGGCGGCGCTTCGGCGGACGGCAGCCGTTGTGCGGGGTGGGGGTGACGTCCTGGATGGAGCCAACCTCGAGGCCGGTCGCCTGGAGCGAACGGATGGCGGTCTCGCGACCGGAGCCCGGGCCCTTGACGAAGACGTCAACCTTGCGCATGCCGTGCTCCTGCGCGCGGCGGGCGGCCGACTCGGCGGCCATCTGCGCGGCGAACGGAGTGGACTTGCGGGAGCCCTTGAAGCCGACGTGGCCGGCGGAGGCCCAGGAGATCACGTTGCCGGACGGGTCCGTGATCGAAACGATGGTGTTGTTGAACGTGCTCTTGATGTGCGCGTGGCCGTGAGCGACGTTCTTCTTTTCCTTGCGACGCACCTTCTTGGCTGCGCCCTGACGTCCCTTGGGGGGCATGTCTTACTCCTGTGGAGTGGAGGTGATCGGTCCTACAGCGAAGACCGCGTGGTCAAGCGTCCGCTGAGGACTACTTCTTGCCCGGCTTCTTCTTGCCGGCGATCGCGCGACGCGGGCCCTTACGGGTACGAGCGTTCGTGCTGGTGCGCTGACCGTGGACCGGCAGGCCACGACGGTGACGCAGACCCTGGTAGCAGCCGATCTCGACCTTGCGGCGGATGTCGGCCTGGATCTCGCGACGGAGGTCACCCTCGGTCTTGAGGTTGGCGTCCACGTACTCGCGGATCTTGACCAGGTCCTCTTCGGGAAGGTCACGAACGCGGGTGTTCGGGTTCACACCGGTCGCGGCGAGAGTCGCCTGCGACTGGGTGCGGCCGATACCGAAGACGTAGGTGAGTGCAACCTCCACGCGCTTGTCACGCGGGATGTCAACACCGGAAACGCGTGCCATTGAATGGCTCCAGTTGATTCTCGGGGGTCTTCCACAGCGCCGCTCTCGACCGCCGACCGCTCTTGATCAAGAGGGTGGTACGTTCCGAGTCCCCGGCCCCCGCCGGAGGTGTCGCCAGCCGTGGCTGGACGGGCCCTGCGTATGTACGTATTGCTATGCGTCGCGCGAAGTAACTGCGGAGTGCAGGTTCTGCGTCAGCCCTGGCGCTGCTTGTGGCGCAGGTTGTCGCAGATGACCATGACCCGGCCGTGGCGGCGGATCACCTTGCACTTGTCGCAGATCTTCTTGACGCTCGGCTTGACCTTCATGGGATGTCAGGTTCTCCGGGTCAGTGCCGTCACCCCACGAGGGGGCTTCGACAAGATCTACTTGTAGCGGTAGACGATCCGGCCACGCGTCAGGTCGTAGGGAGAGAGCTCCACGACGACCCGGTCATCCGGGAGAATACGGATGTAGTGCATCCGCATCTTGCCGCTGATGTGCGCGAGGACCTTGTGACCGTTCTGGAGCTCCACCTTGAACATTGCGTTCGGCAGAGACTCGATCACGGTGCCCTCGATCTCGATGGCACCTTGCTTCTTGGCCACGCTTCGCCTTTCGAATCGGCTACCTTGATCAACTCTCGTGATCGAACACAACCTGCGAAACGCAGGCATGCGGATACACGAGAGCCGACGCGTCAGTCTACGTCAGGGCAATCCGAAAGACTAATCCAGGGGTGACTGCCCAGCCGCAGAGATCCTTAAGCCAGCGGATCCGGGGCCGCCACGATGCCGTACTCCGCCAGCTTCGCCTTGCCGCCGTCGACCGCCGTCAGGACCAGCGGGCCCTGCTCCGTCACGGCCACGGAGTGCTCCCAGTGGGAGGACCAGGTCAGGTCGTCCGTGAGGACCGTCCAGTCGTCCTCCAGGACGTGCGTACGCGCCGTGCCGAGGCTCACCATCGGCTCGATCGCGATGCAGAAGCCGGGGACGAGCTTGGGGCCCTTGCCGCGCTTGCGCGAGACGTAGTTCAGCAGGTGCGGGTCCATGTGCATCTCGCTGCCGATGCCGTGCCCGCCGTAGTCCTCGATGATCCCGTACTTCCCGGTGGCCGGGCGGGGCTGGCGGCGGATGTAGCCCTCGATGGCCTTGGAGATGTCCACCAGGCGGTTGCCGTTCTTCACCGCCGCGATGCCGGCCCACATCGACTCCTCGGTCACCCGGGAGAGCTCGATCAGCTCCGGAGCGTGACCGGTGCCCACGAAGGCCGTGAAGGCCGCGTCGCCGTGCCAGCCGTCCACGATCGCGCCCGCGTCGATCGAGATGATGTCGCCGTCCTTCAGGACGGTCTTGGTGTCCGGGATGCCGTGGACGACGACCTCGTTCACCGAGGTGCAGATCGTCGCGGGGAAGCCGCCGTAGCCGAGGAAGTTCGACTTCGCGCCGTGCTCGGCGAGCACCTTGCGGGCGACCTCGTCCAGGTCCTTGGTCGTCGCACCCGGCACGGCCGCCTCCCGGGTGGCCGCGTGAATGGCGGCGACGACCAGCCCCGCCTCGCGCATCTTCGCGATCTGCTCGGGAGTCTTGATCTCCACCATGGGGGTGCTGCCTCTCTCGGTGCCGCGTGCGGATGGTTCCGCAGACAAAAAAACTGCTCGGACAACACTACGGCCGCGATGCCGGGTGGGGCATCGCGGCCGTAGGAGGACCGGGGTCCGTCAGGCGTTCGCGCGGTCCAGAGCGGCCATCGCGCGCTCCGTGATCTCGTGGACCGGACCGAGCGCCGAGATCGTCACCACGAGGCCCTGGGCCTTGTAGTAGTCGATGATCGGCTCGGTCTGCGTGTGGTAGACCTCGAGGCGGTCACGGACCGTGTCCTCGTGGTCGTCGTCACGCTGGTAGAGCTCGCCGCCGCAGGCGTCGCAGACGCCCTCGGTCTTCGGCGCGTTGTAGATCACGTGGAAGACGTGGCTGCTGTCCCGGCGGCAGATCCGGCGGCCGGCGATCCGCTTGACCACCTCGTCCTCCGGGACCTCCAGGTCCAGGACGGCGTCCAGCTTGAGGTCGTCGGCCTTGAGGATCTCGTCCAGGGCCTCGGCCTGGACGAGGTTCCGCGGGAAGCCGTCCAGCAGGAAGCCGTTCACGGCGTCCGCCTGCTCCATGCGGTCCTTGGCCATCCCGATGGTGACCTCGTCCGGCACGAGCTGACCGGCGCGCATGTACTCCTGCGCCTTCTGCCCGAGCGGCGTGCCCTGACTGATGTTCGCCCGGAACAGGTCACCCGTCGAGATGTGCGGGATCGCGAGATTCTTGGCGAGGTACGCGGCCTGCGTACCCTTGCCGGCGCCGGGCGGCCCGACGAGGACGATTCGCATCAGCGGAGGAACCCTTCGTAGTTGCGCTGCTGAAGCTGGCTCTCGATCTGCTTCACAGTCTCCAGACCGACACCCACGATGATCAGGATGCTGGTTCCCCCGAACGGGAAGTTCTGGTTTGCGTTGAGTGTGACCAGTGCCACGGTGGGCACCAGGGCGATCAGGCCCAGGTAGAGAGAGCCGGGCCACGTGATGCGATTCAGCACGTAGCTCAGGTACTCCGCGGTGGGACGACCGGCCCGGATGCCCGGAATGAACCCACCATACTTCTTCATGTTGTCGGCAACTTCTTCGGGGTTGAAGGAGATGGCGACGTAGAAGAAGGCGAAGAAGACGATCAGCAGGAAGTACGTGACCATGTAGACGGGGTGGTCACCCTTGACGAGGTTGGAGTTGACCCACGTCGCCCAGCCCGCCTTGGAGCCGGTGAACTGCACCAGCAGCGCCGGGATGTACAGCAGCGACGAGGCGAAGATGACCGGGATCACGCCGGCCTGGTTCACCTTGAGCGGGATGTAGGTCGACGTGCCGCCGTAGGAGCGGCGGCCGATCATGCGCTTCGCATACTGCACGGGGATGCGGCGCTGGGCCTGCTCGACGAAGACCACCAGCGCGACCATGGCCAGGCCGCAGATGATGACGAGCGCGAATTCCAGCCAGCCGCCCATCAGCTTGCCCTGGAGCTTGATGCCCCACAGGCCGCTCGGGAAGCCCGCCGCGATGGACGTGAACATCAGGATGGACATGCCGTTGCCGATGCCGCGGTCGGTGATCAGCTCACCGAGCCACATGATCAGGCAGGTGCCCGCGGTCATGGTGATGACCATGGTGGCGGTGGCGAAGATGGACTTGTCCGGAACGATCTGGTTGCCGACCGCACAGCCGCTGAACAGCGCGCCGTTGCTCGCGGTGGCCACGAGGCCGGTGCCCTGGAGGATGGCGAGGGCGACGGTCAGATAACGCGTGTACTGCGTGATCTTGGCCTGCCCGGACTGCCCCTCCTTCTTGAGGGCCTCCAGCCGGGGAATGACCACGGTGAGCAACTGCAGGATGATGCTTGCCGTGATGTACGGCATGATCCCGAGCGCGAAGATCGTGATGTGCAACAGCGCGCCACCGCTGAACATGTTCACGAGGCCGAAGAGGCCCTGGCCGCTCTTGGCCTGGTCCATACACGTCTGGACGTTGGAGTAGCTGACGCCCGGGACCGGTACATGCGCACCGAGCCTGAAGAGCACCATGATGCCCAGCGTGAACAGCAGCTTCTTGCGCAGGTCGGGCGTCTTGAACGCCCGGGCGAACGCGGTGAGCACGGTGCCTCCTGCGCCTCTCACGCGGGACGCGAGAGGTGACGGTCTTGAGGATCGACGAATACGTATCAGTCAAAATCCGCACAGGCCGCCATCCATGACAGTCCGCGCGGAGGTTAACAGTGCACGCCACCTTACCGGCGACCGTGCCCCCCTTGGAACGACCAACCGGGGATGCCCCTTTTGGGACATCCCCGGTTGTCAGATCAACGAGTTCAGACGAGCTCGGTGACGGTGCCGCCGGCAGCGGCAATCTTCTCCTTGGCGGAGCCGGAGACGGCGTCGACCGTCACCTGCAGCGCCACGGAGATCTCGCCCTGGCCCAGGACCTTGACGAGCTGGTTCTTGCGAACCGCACCCTTGGCGACCAGATCGGCCACCGTGACCTCGCCACCCTGCGGGTAGAGCGCGGCCAGCTTGTCCAGGTTCACGACCTGGAACTCGGTGCGGAACGGGTTCTTGAAGCCCTTGAGCTTCGGGAGACGCATGTGGAGGGGCATCTGCCCACCCTCGAAGCGCTCCGGAACCTGGTAACGGGCCTTGGTGCCCTTGGTACCACGACCTGCGGTCTTACCCTTGGACGCCTCACCACGACCCACACGGGTCTTGGCGGTCTTGGCGCCCGGGGCGGGCCGGAGGTTGTGGACCTTCAGCGGGTTCTGCTCCGCCATGTCAGTCGACCTCCTCAACCGTCACGAGGTGGCGGACGGTCTGCACCATGCCGCGGATCTCGGGACGGTCCTCCTTGACGACCACATCGTTCATGCGCTTGAGACCAAGCGAACGAAGGGTGTCGCGGTGGTTCTGCTTGCTACCGATGTAGGACTTGACCTGCGTGACCTTGAGGCGAGCCATTACGCACCCGCCCCTGCACGCGCCCGCAGCAGTGCGGCGGGGGCGACGTCCTCCAGCGGCAGGCCACGACGGGCCGCGATCTCCTCGGGGCGCTGAAGGCCCTGAAGCGCGGTCACCGTGGCGTGCACGATGTTGATCGGGTTCGAAGAACCGAGCGACTTCGACAGGATGTCGTGGACGCCGGCGCACTCGAGCACCGCACGCACCGGGCCACCGGCGATAACGCCGGTACCGGGGGAAGCAGGCTTGAGCAGGACGACGCCCGCCGCCTTCTCGCCCTGGATCGGGTGCGGGATGGTGCCCTGGATGCGGGGGACCTTGAAGAAGTTCTTCTTGGCCTCTTCCACGCCCTTGGCGATGGCCGCGGGAACTTCCTTGGCCTTGCCGTATCCGACACCTACGGTGCCGTCACCGTCGCCCACCACGACCAGCGCGGTGAAGCTGAAGCGGCGACCACCCTTGACAACCTTGGCGACGCGGTTGATCGCGACAACGCGCTCAACGTACGCGGTCTTCTCGGCGGCAGCGCCACCGTCGCGACCCTTCCGGTCCCGCCGCTCGCCGCCACCGGCACCGCTTCCGCGGCGCTGGGGTCCAGCCATTGGATTTACCTCTCTCTGTTACGTCCGCTAGCTCCGGAACCGGGGCTTAGAACTTCAGCCCGGCTTCGCGGGCGGCGTCAGCCAGAGCGGCAATGCGCCCGGCGTACCTGTTGCCACCACGGTCGAACACGACGGTCTCGACGCCGGCAGCCTTCGCACGCTCGGCGACCAGGGCGCCGACCTGCTTGGCCTGCGCGGACTTGTCGCCCTCGCCACCACGGATCGACGCGTCCAGGGTCGACGCCGACGCCAGGGTGTGACCCTTGATGTCGTCGATGACCTGGGCGGTGATGCCGCGGTTCGAGCGGGTCACGACGAGGCGCGGACGCTCCGCCGTACCCGACACGTTCTTGCGAATGCGGACATGGCGGCGGGCCTTGGCGGCACGCTTGTAAGCGTCGCCCTTGGCGATCTTCACACCGTATGCCATGGCTTACTTACCAGCCTTTCCGACCTTGCGGCGGATGACCTCGCCGGCGTACTTGACGCCCTTGGCCTTGTACGGGTCGGGCTTCCGCAGCTTGCGGATGTTCGCCGCGACCTCGCCGACCTTCTGCTTGTCGATGCCCTCGACGCTGAGCTTGGTCGGGGACTCCACCTTGAAGGTGATGCCCTCGGGGGCCTCGATCAGGATCGGGTGGCTGTAGCCCAGGGCGAACTCCAGGTTGGAGCCCTTCGCCTGGACGCGGTAGCCGACACCGCTGATCTCGAGCGCCTTGCTGTAGCCCGCGGTCACGCCGGTGATCATGTTCGCCACCAGCGTGCGGGACAGGCCGTGCAGGGCCTTGTTCTGACGCTCGTCGTTCGGGCGGGTGACGACAAGAGTGCCGTCCTCGTCCTTAGCGATCTCGATGGGCGCGGCAACGGCGTGCGTGAGGGAACCCTTGGGGCCCTTCACATGCACCGTACGGCCATCGATGGTGACGTCCACACCAGCGGGAACCTGGATGGGCAGCCGTCCAATACGCGACATTGGCTATTCCTCCGTTCCCGATTACCAGACGTAGGCGAGGACTTCCCCACCCACGCCCTTCTTGCTGGCCTGCTGGCCGGTCAGGAGACCGTGGGACGTGGAGATGATCGCCACGCCCAGGCCGCCGAGGACCTTCGGCAGGTTGGTGGACTTTGCGTAGACCCGCAGGCCCGGCTTCGAGATGCGCTTGATGCCGGCGATCGAGCGCTCGCGGTTCGGGCCGAACTTCAGCTCGAGGGTCAGGGACTTGCCGACCTCGGCGTCCTCGACCTTCCAGCCGGTGATGTAGCCCTCCTGCTGGAGGATCTCCGCGATGTGCGACTTGATCTTGCTGTGCGGCATCGACACGGAGTCGTGGTATGCCGAGTTAGCGTTTCGCAGACGGGTCAGCATGTCTGCGATCGGATCGGTCATGGTCATGTTTGGCCTTCGGCCTCTCTCGCCGGGGTTTCCTATCTGCGCCATCCCTCTCCCCGAACAGAGTCGGGACGGGTGCGGCGCGGGGACCTACGGCGTAGTAAGACGGTCTTTGGGCGGCGAGCGCCCAACCCTTCCACTCTACGGGAGTGTGGAGGCTGGGGCCCGCCGACCAGAGTTGCTTACCGAGAGTCCTGAATTCCCAAGTAGGGAATTACCAGGAGCTCTTGGTCACGCCCGGCAGCTCGCCACGGTGAGCCATCTCACGAAGGCACACGCGGCACAGGCCGAACTTGCGGTAAACGGAGTGCGGACGGCCACAGCGCTGGCAGCGCGTGTAGGCACGCACACCGAACTTCGGCTTGCGGGCAGCCTTGGCAATAAGAGACTTCTTCGCCATCTCGCTTACGCCTCCTTGAAGGGGAAGCCGAGGTGACGAAGGAGGGCGCGACCCTCGTCGTCGTTGGTCGCCGTGGTGACCACGGTGATGTCCATACCCCGGACGCGGTCGATCTTGTCCTGGTCGATCTCGTGGAACATGACCTGCTCCGTGAGACCGAAGGTGTAGTTGCCCCGACCGTCGAACTGCTTCGGGGACAGACCACGGAAGTCGCGGATGCGCGGGAGCGCGAGCGACAGCGTACGGTCCAGGAACTCCCACATGCGGTCACCGCGGAGGGTGACGTGGCAGCCGATCGGCTGCCCCTCGCGCAGCTTGAACTGCGCGATCGACTTGCGGGCCTTGGTCACGGCCGGCTTCTGGCCGGTGATCGTGGTGAGGTCGCGGATGGCGCCCTCGATCAGCTTGGAGTCGCGGGCGGCGTCGCCCACACCCATGTTGACCACGATCTTGGTCAGGCCGGGGACCATCATGACGTTCTCGTAGGAGAACTCCTCGCGGAGCTTCCCGGCGATCTCGTCACGGTAGCGCTGCTTGAGACGCGGTGCGTTGGTGGTGGCAGTCATCAGATGTCCTCACCGGTGCGCTTGGCAACGCGGATCTTGTTGCCCTCGTCGTCGAAGCGGTAGCCGACACGAGTGACGACCTTCTGGCCGTCCTTCTCCACGATCAGCTGAACGTTGCTGACGTGGATGGGGGCCTCGGTCGTCACGATGCCGCCGGTCTTGGAACCACGAGCGGTCTGGCCGGCCTTCGTGTGCTTCTTGACCCGGTTGACACCCTCGACGAGAACACGGTCCTCAGCGGGCATGGCCTGAATGACCTTGCCCTGCTTGCCCTTGTCCTTACCGGTGATGACCTGAACCAGGTCGCCCTTCTTGATCTTCATCGGTTACAGCACCTCCGGCGCGAGCGAGACGATCTTCATGAACTTCTTCTCGCGCAGCTCTCGGCCCACGGGGCCGAAGATACGGGTGCCGCGGGGGTCACCGTCGTTCTTGAGAACGACAGCGGCGTTCTCGTCGAAGCGGATGTACGAGCCATCCGGACGGCGGCGCTCCTTGACGGTGCGAACGATGACGGCCTTGACGACGTCACCCTTCTTCACGTTGCCACCGGGGATCGCGTCCTTGACGGTGGCGACGATGACGTCACCGATGCCCGCGTAGCGGCGACCCGAACCACCGAGAACACGGATGCAAAGGATCTCCTTGGCACCAGTGTTGTCGGCGACCCGAAGTCGCGACTCCTGCTGGATCACGTCTATCTCCTGATCGTCTGCCGGTTCCCGGCGGGGGTCTCGAACGGATCGAGACCCCACGCCGAGCCTGGCGGAACTTATCCGAGGGGAAACCCCCTCAGACGGTAATTGCGGAATTCCCTTGCGGGAATTTCCTTACTTGGCCTTCTCGAGGATCTCGACGATGCGCCAGCGCTTGCTCGCCGACAGCGGACGCGTCTCCATGATGAGGACGCGGTCGCCGACGCCGGCAGCGTTCTGCTCGTCGTGCGCCTTGAGCTTGTTCGTACGGCGGATGACCTTGCCGTACAGCGCGTGCTTGACACGGTCCTCGACAGCGACGACGACGGTCTTGTCCATCTTGTCGCTGACGACGAGACCCTCACGGGTCTTGCGGAAGCCGCGGTCGTTCGTCTCAGTCACATTCTTCTCGCTCATCAGGCGCTCTCCACCGTCTCGATGCCCAGCTCGCGCTCGCGCATCAGGGTGTAGATCCGGGCGATGTCCTTACGGACGGACTTGAGCCGACCGTGGTTCTCGAGCTGCCCGGTCGCCGCCTGGAAGCGGAGGTTGAACAGCTCTTCCTTGGCCTCACGGAGCTTCGCGACGAGGTCCTCGCCGTTGAGCTCACGCAGCTCGGTCGCCTTGATACCAGCGGCCATCACGACTCACCTGCCTCGCGCCGAACAATGCGGCACTTCATCGGAAGCTTGTGGGCGGCGCGGGTGAGCGCCTCCTTGGCGACCTTTTCATTCGGGAAGGACAGCTCGAACATCACCCGACCGGGGTGAACGTTCGCGACCCACCACTCCGGAGAACCCTTACCGGAACCCATGCGGGTTTCGGCCGGCTTCTTCGTCAGCGGACGGTCGGGGTAGATGTTGATCCACACCTTGCCGCCACGCTTGATGTGACGCGTCATGGCGATACGAGCGGACTCGATCTGACGGTTCGTCACGTAGGCCGGGGTCAGGGCCTGGATGCCGTACTCACCGAAAGCGAGCTCGGTGCCACCCTTGGCCATACCACGTCGCTTGGGGTGGTGCTGCTTGCGGTGCTTGACCCTGCGAGGGATCAGCATGTCGGTCAGGCCTCCGTTCCGGTGGACTCAGCCGGAGCAGCGGCGACCTCGGCCTTGGGGGCCTCGGCACCGGCGTTCTGCTGCGGCTTGCGGCCGCGGCCGCCACGCTCGCCACCACGGCCACCGCGGGCCGGGCGGTCCTGGGCGCCACCACGGGACGGGCGGTTGCCCGCACGCGCCGCGGCGTTCTCGGCGCGGACCTCGGCGATGTTCTTGACGTCGCCCTTGTAGATCCAGACCTTGACGCCAATGCGACCGAAGGTCGTCTTGGCCTCGAAGAAGCCGTAGTCCACGTTCGCGCGCAGCGTGTGCAGCGGCACACGACCCTCGCGGTAGAACTCGGAGCGGGACATCTCGGCGCCGCCGAGACGGCCACCACACTGGATCTTGATGCCCTTGGCGCCGGCCTTCATCGTCGACTGCATGCTCTTACGCATGGCGCGACGGAAGGAGACGCGGGAGGACAGCTGCTCGGCGACGGCCTGGGCCACCAGCTGAGCGTCCACCTCGGGGTTCTTGACCTCGAGGATGTTGAGCTGAACCTGCTTGCCGGTCAGCTTCTCCAGCTCGCCGCGGATGCGGTCGGCCTCGGCGCCGCGGCGGCCGATGACGATGCCCGGACGAGCGGTGTGGATGTCGACGCGGACGCGGTCGCGGGTGCGCTCGATCTCAACCTTCGAGATACCGGCGCGCTCCATGCCCTTCGTCATCATGCGACGAATGGCAACGTCTTCCTTGACGTAGTCCTTGTACAGCTTGTCGGCGTACCAACGCGACTTGAAGTCGGTGGTAATGCCGAGGCGGAACCCGTGCGGGTTAACCTTCTGGCCCATTACCGGGTTCCTTCCTTGCTGCTGACGACCACGGTGATGTGGCTGGTCCGCTTACGGATCCGGTAGGCACGGCCCTGGGCGCGCGGACGGAACCGCTTCAGGGTCGGGCCCTCGTCCACGTACGCCTCGCTGATGACCAGCGAAGAGGCGTCGGTGTGGTCGTAGTTGTGTGCAGCGTTGGCGATGGCGCTGTCAAGCACCTTGCCAACCGGCACGCTCGCGGCCTGCGGGGCGAAACGCAGGACCGCCTGAGCCTCCGTGGCATCCATGCCACGGATGAGGTCCACCACGCGGCGGGCCTTCATGGGCGTGACGCGGATGTACCGCGCCTGGGCCCTGGCTTCCATGGTTGTCCCTTCGGTGTCAGTCATAGTCGTTCACACCCCGCCTTAGCGGCGCTTCGACTTGCGGTCGTCCTTGACGTGGCCGCGGAAGGTGCGGGTCGGCGAGAACTCGCCGAGCTTGTGGCCGACCATCGACTCGGTGACGAACACCGGGACGTGCGTCTTGCCGTTGTGCACCGCGAGCGTGTGGCCCAGCATGGCCGGCACGATCATGGAGCGACGGGACCAGGTCTTGATGACGTTCTTGGTACCAGCTTCGTTCTGGACATCCACCTTCTTGATGAGGTGGCCGTCGACGAAGGGTCCCTTCTTGAGACTACGCGGCATCTAAACCCGCTCCTAGCGCTTCTTGTTCGTCTTGCGGCGGCGGACGATGTACTTGTTGCTCGCCTTCTTGGGAGAACGAGTACGACCCTCCTTCTGACCCCACGGGGAGACCGGGTGGCGACCACCGGAGGTCTTACCCTCACCACCACCGTGCGGGTGGTCGACCGGGTTCATCGCCACACCACGCACGGTCGGGCGAACGCCCTTCCAGCGCATACGGCCGGCCTTGCCCCAGTTGATGTTCGACTGCTCGGCGTTGCCGACCTCGCCGACGGTGGCGCGGCAGCGGACGTCGACCAGGCGGACCTCACCGGACGGCATGCGCAGGTGGGCGTACTGGCCCTCCTTCGCCAGCAGCTGCACGGACGAACCGGCAGAGCGGGCGAACTTGGCGCCGCCACCGGGGCGGAGCTCGATCGCGTGGATCGTGGTACCGACCGGGATGCTGCGCAGCGGAAGGTTGTTGCCCGGCTTGATGTCGGCCTTGGGGCCGTTCTCGATCCGGTCACCCTGCTGGAGCTTCGCGGGGGCGATGATGTAGCGCTTCTCGCCGTCTGCGTAGTGCAGAAGCGCGATGCGCGCGGTGCGGTTCGGGTCGTACTCGATGTGAGCGACCTTGGCCGGCACGCCGTCCTTGTCGTGACGACGGAAGTCGATCACGCGGTAGGCGCGCTTGTGGCCACCACCCTGGTGGCGAACGGTCACACGACCGGCGTTGTTACGGCCGCCCTTGCTGTGCAGCGGGCGGACCAGCGACTTCTCCGGCGTGGACCGCGTGATCTCGACAAAGTCGGCGACGCTGGAGCCACGACGGCCCGGGGTCGTCGGCTTGTACTTGCGGATACCCATTTCTCAGTCCTCGTCCGATTCCGGACGACTCGGACTCCGTTAGGAGACCGGGCCGCCGAAGATGTCGATTCGGTCGCCCTCGGCGAGGGTCACGATGGCGCGCTTGGTGTTGGCGCGCTTGCCGAAACCGGTCTTGGTGCGCTTGCGCTTACCCTGACGGTTGATCGTGTTGACCCCGGTGACCTTGACCGAGAAGACCGCCTCGACGGCCTGCTTGATCTGGGTCTTGTTCGCGCGCGGGTCGACGATGAACGTGTACTTGTTCTCGTCGAGAAGCGCGTAGCTCTTCTCCGAAACCACCGGCTTGACCAGGATGTCACGGGGGTCCGTGTAGGTCTTGCTGGTGACCACGGCGACAGTCGCCTCACTCATCAGGCGTCGCTCCCTTCGAGCTCGCCGGCCGTCTTCGCGGCCACGAAGGACTCGAAAGCGGCCTTGGTGAAGACCACGTCGTCCGAGACGAGCACGTCGTACGTGTTCAGCTGGCCCGGCTCCAGGATGTGGACCTGGGGCAGGTTGCGGGCGGACAGCCACGCGGCCTCGTCGGCACGGTCGACGACCAGGAGCAGGTTCTTGCGCTCCGAGATCTTGCCGAACAGCGTCTTGGCGGCCTTGGTGGAGGCCGAACCCTCGACGACGCCGGAGACGACGTGGATGCGGGAGTGGCGCGCCCGGTCGGTGAGGGCACCGCGCAGGGCGGCGGCCTTCATCTTCTTCGGGGTCCGCTGCGAGTAGTCACGCGGCACGGGACCGTGCACGACGCCACCACCGGCGAACTGCGGCGCGCGGGTCGAGCCCTGACGGGCGCGACCGGTGCCCTTCTGGCGGTACGGCTTGCGGCCGCCGCCGCGGACCTCGCCACGGGTCTTGGTCTTGTGCGTGCCCTGACGGGCCGCGGCCAGCTGTGCGACGACGACCTGGTGGATCAGCGGGATGCTGACCTTCGCGTCGAAGATCTCCGTGGGGAGCTCGACGGTCCCGGCCTTGTCGCCTGCCGGCGAAAGGATGTCAATGGTGCTCATCGTTACCTCAGGCCCCCTTGGCCGCGGTACGGACCAGGACGAGGCCGCCGTTCGGACCAGGAACCGCGCCCTTGATCAGGAGCAGGCCCTTCTCCGCGTCAACGGCGTGGACGGTCAGGTTCTGGGTGGTGACCCGCTCGTTGCCCATGCGGCCCGCCATGCGGAGGCCCTTGAACACGCGGCCCGGGGTGGCGCAGCCACCGATGGAACCGGGGGAGCGGTGCTTGCGCTGGGTGCCGTGACCGGCGCCGAGGCCCTTGAAGTTGTGACGCTTCATGACACCGGCGAAGCCCTTGCCCTTGCTCTTGCCGGTGACGTCGACCTTGACGCCCGACTCGAACGCGGCAGCGGTGATCTCCTGGCCGAGCGTGTACTCGCTGGCGTCAGCGGTACGCAGCTCCACCAGGTGGCGGCGCGGGGTGACGTCGGCCTTGGCGAAGTGACCCTTGAGGGGCTTGTTCACCTTGCGCGGGTCGATCTCGCCGAAGGCGATCTGGACCGACTCGTAGCCGTCGCTGTCGTTGGTGCGGACCTGGGTGACGACACAGGGCCCGGCCTTGACGACGGTCACCGGGACGACCCGGTTGTTCTCGTCCCAGACCTGGGTCATGCCGAGCTTCTCGCCCAGGACGCCCTTAATGTTCTTTGCCATCTCGCGCGTCACCTCAGAGCTTGATCTCGATGTCGACGCCCGCCGGCAGGTCGAGGCGCATGAGCGAGTCAACCGTCTTCGGCGTGGGGTCGAGGATGTCGATGAGGCGCTTGTGCGTGCGCATCTCGAAGTGCTCGCGCGAGTCCTTGTACTTGTGCGGCGACTTGATGACGCAGTACACGTTCTTCTCAGTGGGCAGCGGCACCGGGCCTGCGACCGACGCACCAGTGCGGGTCACCGTCTCGACGATCTTCTTCGCCGAGGAGTCGATGACCTCGTGGTCGTAGGCCTTGAGCCGGATGCGGATCTTCTGTCCCGCCATGGCTACTTCGTAGTCCTGTCTCTCGTAACGCTCTGGGACCCGGTGTGCCGCACCTCTTGCGAGGCACCGTCCTTCTCCGACCCACGCGGTCGGGCGTGTCGCGCCCCCTCCGGAAGATTCCCCAAAAGGAAATCCCTGGTGAAGGGGGTTGTGGGGGAAGGACACCCACCGGGCGCCTGGCCGGGGCCGCGCATACGCTTCCCGGAAGATTCCCGTACTTCCACCCCTGAAAAAGGGTGACGAGTACTGCGGGACTCGCTTCCAGTCCTCCCGGCGGGAGGCGCGCAAGCATCAGCTCACAACCGAGCAACCTGAACAGTGTGCCATACGCCCCCGAAGGGGCGCCAATCGCAGCCGAAGAAGGTACCCCGACCGGCTCAGTTGTCAAACCACCTCGCCGACATACGGGACACTATGGTCGCGTAGGCCCAGGCCGCCCACCAGCGGTCGGCCGACCCGACCGCCGCGCCGGCCCCCTGGGCCTCCGTGGCCTTACCCGCCTTTGCCGTGGTTTGCCGTGGTCTTGAGCAACCCGCGCGTTCCCCATCACGTCCCCTAACACGCTGGGGCAGCCGGGGACTGCGTGCTGCACAACGAGACGGAGTCACTTAGTTGAACACCTCACAGCGCATGGTGATATCCCGCCGGACCGCGCTCGCCGGCCTGGCCGCCACCTCCCTCGCGGTCGCGGCGGGGTGCAGCAGCGGCGGCGGCGCGCACAAGCCGAAGGCGGCGGCCAGCCCGATAAGGGCGGTGGACCCCCATGCCACGCAGTCGTTCAGCGGTGTGAAGAACCCCCTGCTGCTCCAGGTCATGGCGCACCCCGACGACGACCTGTTCTTCATGAACCCCGACGCCCTGCACATCGTGGAGTCCGGGGTGCCCGTCGTCTCGGTCTATGTGACGGCCGGCGAGGCCGTGGGCCAGAACTGGATCGAGGGCATGCCCAAGGGCAAGCCCGACAAGGCCGGCTACTCCTCGGCCCGCCACCAGGGCCTCCGCCAGGCGTACGCCGAGATGCTGGGCGTGGACAAGTTCACCGGCTGGAAGAAGTCCGTCCTGGACCTCGGCAACGGCGTCCAGGCGGAGACCAACGAGCTGTCCAACGGCAACCGCCGCGCCCAGCTGGTCTTCCTCAACATCGCCATGCTCTCCGCCCACGAGATGCGCCTGCCGCTGCTCTGGGAGCGCCCGTCCGCCGAGATGCAGAGCATGGTCGCCACGGGCTCGCCGTGCACCACGGTGAGCAAGTACACCCACGGCACGCTGGTGGACACGCTGGCCGGGATCATGGACCGCTTCAAGCCGTCCGTGATCCACACGATGGACCCGGACCCCGACTACCAGGTCCACGACGCCACGCACCCCAAGGACAACGACTACGGCGCCTGCTCGGACCACCGCGACCACACGCCGACCGCGCTCTTCACCTGGAAGGCGATGTCGCAGTGGGTCGCCGACGCCACGAAGCGTGACGGGCACACCCCGCGCTTCGTGACCACGGCGTTCCGCGGCTACTACAACCAGCGCTGGCCGCACAACCTGCCCCCCGAGGTCGTGGAGCAGAAGCACCGCCTGGTGGAGGCGTACGGCGGCGACCCCAAGTGGGAGTGCGGCAACCCCGCCGGCTGCGGCGACTACGGCCAGGGCGGCGACCGCCCGATCAAGAACCGCAAGGGCTGGATCCGCTCCACGCACTACCGCTACGAGGGCGCCACGACGGCCCCGGACACCGACAAGTCGGGCCGTCTGGAGGCGTACGGCGTGCTCGGCCTGCAGGCGGTGCGCTGGCAGGAGACGTCCGCCGGGAGCGGCCGCTGGGGCGATCCGCAGAACCTCGGCGGCGGCCCCCTCGCCCCCGCCCTGGCCTCCGTCAAGGACACCGCCGGGCGGCGGCTGCTGTTCGGCCTGCGGTTCTCGGCCCTGGCGGGCCAGGGGCGGCCGGACACCCGCGAGATCGTCGTGCTGGAGCAGGGCTCCCCCGACGGCGCGTTCAAGGACGACTGGAAGCCGCTCGGCAACCCCGAGCACAAGGCCGACCGCGGCCGCCGCGTCGGCATGCCCGCCGCGATCGCCACCCCGGACGGCCGGGTGCACCTCTTCGTGCGCAACGCCGGCAAGGGCGTCTCCAGCCGCGTCCGCGAGGCCGACGGCAAGTGGGGCAAGTGGCAGAGCCTGCACGGCCAGGAGATCCAGGACGGCCTGACGGTCACCCTGGACCAGGACAAGCGGGTGCACGTCTTCGGCACCGGCCGGGACACCGTGCACCACTGGAGCCAGGACGCGCCGGACAAGCCGGTCCGCGCGATGCCCCTCAAGGGCCTCCCCCAGCCCGGCGGGCTCCCCGGTGCCACCCTGGACCCGGACGGGCGCCTCGCGGTCGTCTACCGCACCCCTGAGGCCGTCCAGCCGTCCGTCTACCGCTTCAAGCCCGGCTCCGACGACGTCGCCACCACCGAGCTCAAGGAGTTCTCGGGATACGGCCCGCTCGACGCCCACACCCTGGCCGTACGCGGCGCCAGCGACACCGTGACGGTCCTGGGCCGGGCCGTCGACGGGAAGCTCCAGGTGGTGGACGCCGGCTCCGGCGACGCCTCGCCGAGGACCGCGCCCGACCAGGTCGCCGTGGGCACCGCGGCGGTGCTCACCGACGGGGGCCACCAGCTGTGCGTGGTGGCCATGGGCACGGACGCGAGCCCCTGGGCCTGGCGCCCCGCGAGCAGCTGAGGGCAAGCCGCCGATCGCCCCCGGAATTCACCCTCCGGGGGCGATGCCTTTCCCCAGTACGAGCGATTCCACGCCATGACGTAGATCGCTGCCGCGCGCGGGCGGCCTTGCTACGTTGCGTCGATGCCGTCGACGACTCCCGGATCACCCGATAGCGGCCGGCGGCTCCTCGCCGTCAGCGACCTGCACATCGGCATGACCGACAACGTACCGATCATGGAGTCCCTGCGCCCCGGCACGGACGAGGACTGGCTGATCGTGGCCGGGGACGTCGCCGAGGAGGCCGCCGACGTCGAGCGGGCCCTGGCGCTGCTCGCCTCCCGCTTCGCCAAGGTGATCTGGGCGCCGGGCAACCACGAGCTGTGGACTCCCCCGGGCGACCCGGTGGCCCTGCGCGGCCAGGAGCGCTACGAGCACCTCGTCGGGCTCTGCCGCCGCCTCGGCGTGGTCACGCCCGAGGACCCGTATCCGGTGTGGGAGGGCGAGGGCGGGCCGGTGGCCGTCGCCCCGCTGTTCACGCTCTACGACTACACCTTCCGCACCCCCACCGCAGCCTCCAAGCGGGAGTCCCTGGAACAGGCCCACGCGGCCGGCATCGTGTGCACGGACGAGTACCTGCTGCACCCGGAGCCCTATCCGGCGGCCGACGACTGGTGCCGCGCCCGGGTGGCCGCCACCGAGGCCCGGCTGGCCGCGCACGACCCGTCGGTGCCGCTGATCCTGGTCAATCACTGGCCGCTGGTGCGCGAGCCCACGGGCGTCCTCACGTACCCCGAGTTCGCGCAGTGGTGCGGCACCGTGCTGACCCGCGACTGGCACCGGCGCTTCAACACCGCCGCCGTCGTCTACGGCCATCTGCACATCCCCCGCACCACCTGGTACGACGGCGTCCGCTTCGAGGAGGTCTCGATCGGCTACCCGCGCGAGTGGCGCCGCCGCGGCCACCCCCGGGGCCTGCTGCGGCAGATCCTGCCGTACGAGGCGTGAGCACCGCACAGGCGTGAAAAAGCGGAAGGGCCCGCACATCCGAAGATGTGCGGGCCCCTCCTGACCGTCTAGGTCAGACCTTCAAGCAAGAAGACTTACTTGTTGATCTTGGTGACCTGGCCGGCGCCGACGGTGCGGCCGCCCTCACGGATGGTGAAGCGCAGGCCCTCCTCCATGGCGACGGGCTGGATCAGGGAAACGGTCATCTCGGCGTTGTCGCCGGGCATGACCATCTCCGTGCCCTCCTTGAGGGTCACAACACCGGTCACGTCAGTCGTACGGAAGTAGAACTGCGGACGGTAGTTGTTGAAGAACGGGGTGTGACGGCCACCCTCGTCCTTCGACAGGATGTACGCCGTGGCCTCGAACTCGGTGTGCGGCGTGACCGAACCCGGCTTGATGATGCACTGGCCGCGCTCGACGTCCTCGCGCTTGATGCCACGGAGGAGCAGACCGACGTTCTCACCGGCCTGGCCCTCGTCGAGCAGCTTGCGGAACATCTCGATGCCGGTGACCGTGGTGGTGGTCTTCTCGGTCTTGATGCCGATGATGTCGACGGTCTCGTTGACCTTCAGGACACCACGCTCGATACGACCGGTGACGACGGTGCCACGACCGGTGATCGTGAAGACGTCCTCGATCGGCATCAGGAACGGCTTGTCGACGTCACGCTCGGGCTGCGGGATGTTCTCGTCCACGGCCTTCATGAGGCCGAGGAGCTTCTCGCCCCACTCCTTGTCGCCCTCGAGCGCCTTGAGCGCCGAGACCTGGACGACGGGGGTGTTGTCGCCGTCGAACTCGTACTCGTTGAGGAGCTCACGGACCTCGAGCTCGACGAGCTCCAGGATCTCCTCGTCGTCCACCATGTCGGCCTTGTTCAGGGCGACGACGATGTACGGAACGCCGGACTGGCGAGCCAGGAGCACGTGCTCCTTGGTCTGCGGCATCGGACCGTCGGTCGCGGCGACCACGAGGATCGCGCCGTCCATCTGGGCGGCACCGGTGATCATGTTCTTGATGTAGTCCGCGTGACCGGGGCAGTCGACGTGGGCGTAGTGACGCGACTCGGTCTGGTACTCAACGTGAGCGATCGAGATCGTGATACCGCGCTGACGCTCTTCGGGCGCCTTGTCGATCTCGTCGAACGGCGTGAAGGGGTTCAGGTCCGGGTACGCGTCGTGCAGCACCTTGGTGATCGCCGCGGTAAGAGTGGTCTTACCGTGGTCGACGTGACCGATGGTGCCGATGTTGACGTGCGGCTTAGTCCGCTCGAACTTCGCCTTCGCCACTGGGTCCTCCTACGGAGTGGTTCTGTACGCCTTACTCATCGGCGCCAGGTGATCTTTGCTGGGGTGCCGTCCGCCGGGGCAGCCGCCGCGTATCGAAAGGAACACGTTCCTCACGGTACGCACCGGAATGCCCCGACAGTCGGTGTAAAGCCTAAAGCGTGAGCTTTGCGTGCGGAGACGCGGTTACTCGCCCTTGGCCTTCGCGATGATCTCCTCGGCGACGTTCCGCGGAACCTCGGCGTAGGAGTCGAACTGCATCGAGTAGCTTGCGCGACCCGAGGTCTTGCTGCGGAGGTCTCCGACGTAGCCGAACATCTCCGACAGCGGAACCAGGCCCTTGACGAGCTTGGCGCCGTGACGGTCCTCCATGGCCTGGATCTGGCCACGGCGGGAGTTGATGTCACCGATCACATCGCCCATGTAGTCCTCGGGGGTGGTGACCTCGACGGACATCATCGGCTCGAGAAGAGCCGGGGACGCCTTGCGAGCACCCTCCTTGAACGCCATGGAACCGGCGATCTTGAAGGCGAGTTCGGACGAGTCGACGTCGTGGTAGGCGCCGTCGAGCAGCGTCACCTTCACGCCGGTCAGCGGGTAGCCGGCCAGCACGCCGAACTCCATGGCCTCCTGGCAACCCGCGTCCACGGACGGGATGTACTCCCGCGGGATGCGGCCACCGGTGACCTTGTTCTCGAACTCGTAGCCATCGCCCTCGAGGGGCTCGATGGCCATCTGCACCTTGGCGAACTGGCCGGAACCACCAGTCTGCTTCTTGTGCGTGTAGTCGATGCGCTCGACGGCCTTGCGGATCGTCTCGCGGTACGCGACCTGCGGCTTGCCGACGTTCGCCTCGACGCGGAACTCACGGCGCATACGGTCGACCAGCACGTCGAGGTGCAGCTCGCCCATACCCGCGATGATGGTCTGGCCCGTCTCCTCGTCCGTGTGGACCTGGAAGGACGGGTCCTCCTCGGCGAGACGCTGGATGGCGACACCCAGCTTCTCCTGGTCGCCCTTGGACTTCGGCTCGATGGCGACCTGGATCACCGGGGCCGGGAAGTCCATGGACTCGAGGATGACCGGCTTCGCCGCGTCGCAGAGGGTCTCACCGGTGGTGGTCTGCTTCAGACCCATGACGGCGACGATGTCACCGGCACCCACCGACTCGATCTCCTCACGCTTGTTCGCGTGCATCCGGTAGATCTTGCCGATGCGCTCCTTCTTGCCCTTCACGGAGTTCTGCACCTGGGTGCCGGTCTCCATGCGGCCCGAGTAAACCCGGACGAAGGTGAGCTTGCCGAGGTGCGGGTCGCTCATGATCTTGAAGGCAAGGCCGGCGAACGGCTCGTCGTCGGACGGCTTGCGCTTCACGACCTCGTCGGCGTTGTTGACCGCGTGGCCCTCAACAGCCTCGATGTCCAGCGGCGACGGCAGGTACCGCACGACCGCGTCGAGCAGGGGCTGAACGCCCTTGTTCTTGAACGCGGTGCCACAGAACACCGGGGTGACGGTGACGGAGTCGGCGCTGCCCTTGGAGGCCAGCGTGATGCGGCGGATGGCCGCCATCAGCTGCTCCTCGGTGGGCTCCTTGCCCTCCAGGAACAGCTCCATCATCTCGTCGTCGTGCTCGGCGACGCCCTCGAGGAGCTTGCCGCGCCACTCGTCGGCGGCCTCGGTGTGCGTGGCCGGGATGTCGACGACGTCGTACATCTCGCCCTTGGCGGCCTCGGCGGACCAGACCAGCGCCTTCATCTGGACGAGGTCGACCACGCCCTTGAAGTCGGCCTCGGCACCGATCGGCAGCTGCATGACCAGCGGCACCGCACCGAGGCGGTCGACGATCATGTCGACGCAGCGGTGGAACTCGGCACCCGTGCGGTCGAGCTTGTTGACGAAGCAGATACGCGGAACGCCGTAGCGGTCCGCCTGACGCCAAACGGTCTCGGACTGGGGCTCAACACCGGCGACGCCGTCGAACACCGTCACGGCACCGTCGAGGACGCGCAGCGAACGCTCCACCTCGACGGTGAAGTCGACGTGGCCCGGGGTGTCGATGATGTTGATGGTGTGGTCGACGTCGTTCAGCGGCCAGTGGCAGGTCGTCGCGGCAGACGTGATCGTGATGCCGCGCTCCTGCTCCTGCTCCATCCAGTCCATCGTGGCAGCGCCGTCGTGGACTTCACCGATCTTGTACGAAACACCGGTGTAGAACAGGATCCGCTCGGTGGTGGTCGTCTTGCCCGCGTCGATGTGGGCCATGATCCCGATGTTGCGGACCTTGGCCAGGTCAAGCGAAGTGGTGGCCATATGGCTCAGTCTTCTCTCGGTTCTCGATGGGGGTAGCGACTACCAGCGGTAGTGCGCGAAGGCCTTGTTGGACTCGGCCATCTTGTGCGTGTCCTCACGCTTCTTGACCGCAGCGCCCAGACCGTTGGAGGCGTCCAGGAGCTCGTTCATGAGGCGCTCGGTCATCGTCTTCTCGCGACGGGCGCGGGAGTAACCCACGACCCAGCGGAGCGCGAGGGTGGAGGCGCGGCCCGGACGGACCTCGACCGGCACCTGGTAGGTGGCGCCACCGACACGGCGGGACTTGACCTCAAGAGCCGGCTTGACGTTCTCGAGGGCGCGCTTGAGGGTGATGACCGGGTCGTTACCGGTCTTCTCGCGCAGACCCTCCATGGCGCCGTACACGATGCGCTCGGCGGTGGAGCGCTTTCCGTGCAGCAGGATCTTGTTGATCAGGGAGGTGACAAGAGGAGAACCGTAGACCGGGTCGATGATGACCGGGCGCTTCGGGGCGGGGCCCTTACGAGGCATTCTTACTTCTCCTTCTTGGCGCCGTAGCGGCTGCGAGCCTGCTTACGGTTCTTGACGCCCTGCGTGTCGAGGGAGCCGCGGATGATCTTGTAGCGAACACCCGGCAGGTCCTTCACACGGCCACCGCGCACGAGCACGATCGAGTGCTCCTGCAGGTTGTGGCCCTCACCCGGAATGTAAGCGGTGACCTCGATGCCGGAGGTCAGACGCACACGCGCGACCTTACGGAGCGCCGAGTTCGGCTTCTTCGGGGTGGTCGTGAAAACACGCGTGCAGACGCCACGACGCTGGGGCGAACCCTCGAGCGCGGGCGTCTTGTTCTTCTCGACCTTGTCCTGCCGGCCCTTTCGGACCAGCTGCTGGATCGTAGGCACCGTTTCTCCGGTTTCTGTGTGCCGATCACGATAAAACTAACCTGGGAGCTACCACCGACCCACGCGGTCGGGTGTGTCGAAGGCTGCAGACCACCGCCGAAGACGGCTAGGCGCAGATTTCGGTGTCTCGGACCGCTGACGGTCCGGGTCTCCCGCACGGTCTAAAGGCACGCACGAGAGCCCAGGGACACCCCAGGCACAAGGTCAGAGCGTACCTAGCGCATGGGCTGCGGTCAAAACAAATGCACACGCGGTGGACACCCCGGCGCGCGCGGCACGGCGCAGCTCGGGGCCCGTTTCCCCGGGCCCCGCACGGGTGACCGGGGCGTCGCCGAAGATGACGATCACTCTACCGGCCGAACGAGTGAGAGTGACAACACGCCGCAGGGCGGCCACCCCCGGAAAGGGATGGCCGCCCTGTGCGTTCGACTTGCGACTTACTGGTTGTACGGACCGTAGTCGTAGTCCTCCAGCGGGACCGCCTGGCCGGAGCCGGTGCCGAAGGGCGAGTAGTCGATGTCGTCGTAACCGACGGCCGAGTACATCGCGGCCTTGGCCTCCTCGGTGGGCTCCACCCGGATGTTGCGGTAGCGGGACAGGCCCGTACCGGCCGGGATGAGCTTACCGATGATGACGTTCTCCTTGAGGCCGATCAGGGAGTCCGACTTGGCGTTGATCGCCGCGTCGGTGAGCACCCGGGTCGTCTCCTGGAAGGACGCCGCCGACAGCCACGACTCGGTGGCGAGCGAGGCCTTGGTGATACCCATCAGCTGCGGACGGCCGGAGGCGGGGTGACCGCCCTCGGTGACCACACGACGGTTCTCGCCCTCGAAGCGCGAGCGCTCCACGAGCTCGCCCGGCAGCAGCTCCGCGTCGCCGGACTCGATGATCGTCACGCGGCGCAGCATCTGCCGGATGATGATCTCGATGTGCTTGTCGTGGATCGACACACCCTGCGAGTTGTAGACCTTCTGGACCTCGCCGACCAGGTGGACCTGGACGGCGCGCTGACCCAGGATGCGCAGAACGTCGTGCGGGTTGGTGGCACCCACGGTGAGCTTCTGGCCCACCTCGACGTGCTCACCCTCACTGACCAGCAGACGGGCACGCTTGGAGATGCCGAAGGCGGTCTCCTCGGAGCCGTCGTCCGGGGTGACGACGATCTTCTTGGTCTTCTCGGTCTCCTCGATACGGACGCGGCCGGCCGCCTCCGAGATCGGGGCGACACCCTTGGGCGTACGGGCCTCGAAGAGCTCGACGACACGGGGCAGACCCTGGGTGATGTCGTCACCGGCCACACCACCGGTGTGGAAGGTACGCATCGTCAGCTGGGTACCCGGCTCACCGATGGACTGGGCCGCGATGATGCCGACGGCCTCACCGATGTCGACCAGCTTGCCGGTGGCCAGCGAACGGCCGTAGCAGAAGGCACAGGTGCCGACCGCGGACTCACAGGTGAGGACCGAGCGGGTCTTGACCGTCTCGACGCCGTGGGCGACGAGCTGGTCGATGAGCACATCGCCCAGGTCGACGTTGGCCGGCGCGATGACCTTGCCGTCGACGACGACGTCCTCGGCGAGCATGCGGGCGTAGACGCTGGTCTCGACGTCGTCCGCCTTGCGGAGCACGCCGTCGGCACCCTTGGACGCGATCTGCAGCTTGAGGCCACGCTCGGTGCCGCAGTCCTCCTCGCGGATGATCACGTCCTGCGAGACGTCCACCAGACGACGGGTCAGGTAACCCGAGTCGGCGGTACGCAGGGCGGTGTCCGCGAGACCCTTACGGGCACCGTGGGTGGAGATGAAGTACTCCAGCACGGACAGACCCTCACGGAACGACGCCTTGATGGGTCGCGGGATGGTCTCGTTCTTCGCGTTCGACACCAGACCACGCATACCGGCGATCTGACGCATCTGCATCATGTTTCCTCGGGCACCCGAGTCAACCATCATGAAGATGGGGTTCGTCTTGGGGAAGTTCGCGTTCATCGCCTCGGCGACCTCGTTGGTCGCCTTGGTCCAGATCGCGATGAGCTCCTGCGTGCGCTCGTCCTTGGTGATCAGACCGCGCTCGTACTGCTTCTGGACCTTCTCGTCCTGCGCCTCGTAGCCCTTGACGATCTCCTTCTTCGCCTCGGGAACGACGATGTCGGAGACCGACACGGTGACGCCGGAACGGGTCGCCCAGTGGAAGCCCGCCGCCTTCAGGTTGTCGAGCGTCGCCGCCACGATGACCTTGGGGTAGCGCTCGGCCAGGTCGTTGACGATCTCGGAGAGCTGCTTCTTGCCCACCGAGTAGTCGACGAACGGGTAGTCCTCGGGCAGCAGCTCGTTGAAGAGCGCGCGGCCCAGGGTCGTCCGCAGGCGGAAGGTGTCACCCTGCTGCCACTCCGGCTCGCCCTCTTCCTGCGCCGGCGGGGTCCAGCCACGCGGCGGGACGGTGCCGATCGGGAAGCGGATGTCGACCTTCGCCTGGAGCGAGAGCTCACGGGCGTCGAACGCCATGATCGCCTCGGCCGTCGAGCCGAAGGACCGGCCCTCGCCGATGACCTTGCGCTCCGCCTCGTCGGTGGTGAGGAAGAACAGACCGAGCACCATGTCCTGGGTCGGCATGGTGACCGGACGGCCGTCGGCCGGCTTGAGGATGTTGTTCGAGGACAGCATCAGGATGCGGGCCTCGGCCTGCGCCTCCGCGGAGAGCGGCAGGTGGACGGCCATCTGGTCACCGTCGAAGTCCGCGTTGAACGCGGTGCAGACGAGCGGGTGGATCTGGATGGCCTTGCCCTCGACCAGCTGCGGCTCGAAGGCCTGGATGCCGAGGCGGTGCAGCGTGGGCGCACGGTTCAGCAGCACCGGGTGCTCGGCGATGACCTCTTCGAGGACGTCGTACACGACGGTGCGGCCGCGCTCGACCATGCGCTTGGCCGACTTGATGTTCTGCGCGTGGTTCAGGTCGACCAGGCGCTTCATCACGAACGGCTTGAAGAGCTCCAGCGCCATGGCCTTGGGCAGACCGCACTGGTGCAGCTTCAGCTGCGGACCGACGACGATGACGGAACGCGCGGAGTAGTCCACACGCTTGCCGAGCAGGTTCTGACGGAAACGACCCTGCTTGCCCTTCAGCATGTCGCTGAGGGACTTCAGCGGGCGGTTACCGGGACCGGTGACCGGGCGACCGCGGCGGCCGTTGTCGAACAGCGCGTCGACGGCCTCCTGCAGCATCCGCTTCTCGTTGTTCACGATGATCTCGGGGGCACCGAGGTCAAGGAGACGCTTGAGGCGGTTGTTGCGGTTGATCACACGGCGGTACAGGTCGTTCAGGTCGGAGGTCGCGAAGCGGCCACCGTCCAGCTGCACCATCGGACGCAGGTCCGGCGGGATCACGGGGATGCAGTCGAGCACCATGCCGCTGGGGCTGTTGCGGGTCTGCAGGAAGGCGGAGACGACCTTGAGGCGCTTGAGCGCACGGGTCTTCTTCTGGCCCTTGCCGGTCCGGATGATCTCGCGGAGGCGCTCGGCCTCCTCGTCGAGGTCGAAGGACTCCAGGCGCTTCTGCAGCGCGGCGGCGCCCATCGCACCCATGAAGTAGGTGCCGAAGCGGTCGCGCAGCTCGCGGTAGAGCAGCTCGTCGCCCTCGAGGTCCTGGACCTTGAGGTTCTTGAAGCGGCTCCACACCTCGTCGAGGCGGTCGATCTCGCGCTGCGCACGGTCGCGCAGCTGCTTCATCTCACGCTCGGCGCCCTCGCGCACCTTGCGGCGCACGTCGGCCTTGGCACCCTCGGCCTCCAGCTCGGCCAGGTCGGCCTCGAGCTTCTTGGCGCGGGCCTCCAGGTCGGCGTCGCGGCGCTGCTCGATCTGCTGGCGCTCGACGGAGACGTGGGCCTCCAGCGAGGGCAGGTCGCGCGTGCGGCGCTCCTCGTCCACCCACGTGATCATGTAGGCGGCGAAGTAGATGACCTTCTCGAGGTCCTTCGGGGCGAGGTCGAGCAGGTAGCCCAGGCGCGACGGGACGCCCTTGAAGTACCAGATGTGGGTGACGGGGGCGGCGAGCTCGATGTGGCCCATCCGCTCACGGCGCACCTTGGCGCGCGTGACCTCGACGCCACAGCGCTCACAGATGATGCCCTTGAAGCGGACACGCTTGTACTTGCCGCAGTAGCACTCCCAGTCCCGGGTCGGACCGAAGATCTTCTCGCAGAAGAGTCCGTCCTTTTCGGGCTTCAGGGTGCGGTAGTTGATGGTCTCCGGCTTCTTGACCTCGCCGTGGGACCAGGTTCGGATGTCGTCCGCGGTCGCCAGGCCGATCCGCAGCTCGTCGAAGAAGTTGACGTCGAGCACTGTTCGTCAATCCCTCTTTCAGGGTTTGTGCCCCCTCGCGCCAGCGAGTTAGTGGGCTCTACATCATGGTCTGGGGGTCCGGGGACGGTGGGGGGCTTCCGTAGAAGCCCCCCACCAGACCCGTCAGACCTCTTCGACGCTGCTCGGCTCGCGCCGGGACAGGTCGATACCGAGCTCTTCCGCCGCGCGGAAGACGTCCTCGTCCGTGTCGCGCATCTCGATGGACATGCCGTCCGAGGACAGCACCTCCACGTTGAGGCACAGCGACTGCATTTCCTTGATGAGCACCTTGAAGGACTCGGGAATGCCGGGCTCGGGGATGTTCTCGCCCTTGACGATGGCCTCGTAGACCTTCACGCGGCCGGTGACGTCGTCGGACTTGATGGTCAGCAGCTCCTGGAGGGCGTAGGCGGCGCCGTATGCCTCCAGCGCCCACACCTCCATCTCACCGAAGCGCTGGCCACCGAACTGGGCCTTACCACCCAGCGGCTGCTGGGTGATCATGGAGTACGGACCGGTCGAGCGGGCGTGCAGCTTGTCGTCGACCAGGTGGTGCAGCTTGAGGATGTACATGTACCCGACCGAGATCGGGTCCGGGAACGGCTCGCCGGAGCGGCCGTCGAACATCCGGGCCTTGCCGGAGGGCAGGACCAGGCGGTCACCGTCGCGGTTGGGGATCGTCGACTCGAAGAGACCGGCGATCTCGTCCTCGCGGGCGCCGTCGAAGACCGGGGTCGCGACGTTGGTGCCGGCGGCGACCTCGTCGGCGCCGATCGCCTGGAGCCGCTTCATCCAGTCCTCGTCGCCCTCGACCTTCCAGCCGCGGCTGGCGAGCCAGCCGAGGTGGATCTCGAGGACCTGTCCCGGGTTCATTCGGGACGGGACACCGAGCGGGTTGAGGATGATGTCGACCGGGGTGCCGTCCTCGAGGAAGGGCATGTCCTCGACCGGAAGGATCTTGGAGATGACACCCTTGTTGCCGTGGCGGCCGGCGAGCTTGTCACCGTCGGTGATCTTGCGCTTCTGCGCGACGTAGACGCGGACCAGCTGGTTCACGCCCGGCGGCAGCTCGTCGCCCTCTTCGCGGTCGAAGACGCGGACGCCGATGACCTTGCCGATCTCACCGTGCGGCACCTTCAGCGAGGTGTCACGGACCTCACGGGCCTTCTCACCGAAGATCGCGCGGAGCAGGCGCTCCTCCGGCGTCAGCTCGGTCTCACCCTTGGGCGTGACCTTGCCGACGAGGATGTCGCCGGCGACGACCTCGGCACCGATACGGATGATGCCGCGCTCGTCGAGGTCGGCGAGGACCTCCTCGGAGACGTTCGGGATGTCCCGGGTGATCTCCTCCGGGCCGAGCTTGGTGTCACGGGCGTCGACCTCGTGCTCCTCGATGTGGATCGAGGAGAGGACGTCGTCCTGCACGAGGCGCTGCGACAGGATGATCGCGTCCTCGTAGTTGTGACCCTCCCACGGCATGAACGCCACGAGCAGGTTCTTGCCGAGCGCCATCTCGCCCTCGTCCGTGGACGGACCGTCGGCGAGCACCTGGCCGGAGATGACGCGGGCGCCCTCGTCCACGACGACCTTCTGGTTGAAGGACGTGCCCTGGTTGGAGCGGGAGAACTTGGCGACCCGGTACGTGTTGTACGTGCCGTCGTCGTTGGCGACGGTGACGTAGTCCGCGGAGACCTCCTGGACCACACCGTCCTTCTCCGCCTTGATGACGTCACCGGCGTCGACCGCGCAGCGGTACTCCATGCCGGTGCCGACCAGCGGGGCCTCCGCCTTGATCAGCGGAACGGCCTGGCGCATCATGTTCGATCCCATGAGCGCGCGGTTGGCGTCGTCGTGCTCGAGGAAGGGGATCATGGCGGTCGCGACCGACACCATCTGGCGCGGGGAGACGTCCATGTAGTCGACGTCGTCGCCGGCGATGTAGTCGATCTCGCCGCCACGGCGGCGGACCAGCACGCGGGACTCGGCGTAACGCATGTCCTCGGTGAGGGGGGCGTTCGCCTGGGCGATGACGAAGCGGTCTTCCTCGTCGGCAGTCAGGTAGTCCACGTCATCGGTGACGACACCGCCCACGACCTTGCGGTACGGGGTCTCGACGAAGCCGAAGGCGTTGACGCGGCCGTACGAGGCGAGCGAGCCGATCAGACCGATGTTCGGGCCTTCGGGCGTCTCGATCGGGCACATGCGGCCGTAGTGCGACGGGTGAACGTCTCGCACCTCGAAGCCGGCCCGCTCACGGGACAGACCGCCGGGGCCCAGCGCGGACAGACGGCGCTTGTGGGTCAGGCCCGACAGCGGGTTCGTCTGGTCCATGAACTGGGACAGCTGGCTGGTGCCGAAGAACTCCTTGATGGAGGCGACGACCGGCCGGATGTTGATCAGGGTCTGCGGCGTGATCGCCTCGACGTCCTGGGTGGTCATCCGCTCGCGGACGACGCGCTCCATACGAGCCAGACCCGTGCGGACCTGGTTCTGGATGAGCTCGCCGACGTTGCGCAGACGACGGTTGCCGAAGTGGTCGATGTCGTCGGTCTCGACGACGATCGAGGTGCCGTTCTCGCCGACCGTGTCCAGCTCACCCGCGTGCAGCTTGACCAGGTACTTGATCGTCGCGATGACGTCGTCGACGGTCAGCACACCGGCGTCGAGGGGGGCGTCCGCGCCGAGCTTCTTGTTCACCTTGTAGCGGCCGACCTTCGCGAGGTCGTAGCGCTTGGGGTTGAAGTAGAGGTTCTCGAGCAGCGTCTGCGCGGCCTCGCGCGTCGGCGGCTCGCCCGGGCGCAGCTTGCGGTAGATGTCGAGCAGCGCGTCGTCCTGGCCCTGGGTGTGGTCCTTCTCCAGGGTGGCGCGCATGGACTCGTACTCGCCGAACTCCTCGAGGATCTGCTCGGTCGTCCAACCGAGAGCCTTGAGCAGGACGGTCACGGACTGCTTGCGCTTGCGGTCGATGCGGACACCGACCATGTCGCGCTTGTCGACCTCCATCTCCAGCCAGGCACCCCGGGACGGGATGATCTTGGCGGTGAAGATGTCCTTGTCGGACGTCTTGTCGATGGAGGAGTCGAAGTAGACGCCCGGCGAGCGGACCAGCTGCGAGACGACGACACGCTCGGTGCCGTTGATGCAGAAGGTGCCCTTGTTGGTCATGAGCGGGAAGTCGCCCATGAAGACCGTCTGCGACTTGATCTCGCCGGTCTCGTTGTTGGTGAACTCAGCCGTGACGAAGAGCGGGGCCGCGTACGTGAAGTCGCGCTCCTTGCACTCGTCGATGGAGTTCTTCGGCGGCTCGAAGCGGTGGTCGCGGAAGGTCAGCGACATCGACCCGGAGAAGTCCTCGATCGGGGAGATCTCTTCGAAGATCTCCTCCAGACCGGACTTGGTGGGGACGTCCTGACCGCTGTCCAGCGCAGCCTCGACGCGAGCCTTCCAGGCGGCGTTGCCGAGCAGCCAGTCGAAGCTCTCGGTCTGCAGCGCAAGGAGGTTCGGAACCTCGAGGGGCTCCTTGATCTTCGCAAAAGAGATGCGCAGCGGGGCGGTGCTGGCGCCGGTGTTCGTATTGGCAGTCGAGGCGTTGCGCGAGGCGGCCAAGAGGGGGTCCTTCCGAGGGCTCGGACTCACTACGCGCGTACCGGCCCCACTGCGTGCAATTGGATAGGAAATCCCAGGTCAGCGGGTTTCCATCGGCAGTGCTCGACAGTGGGCATGCCCCTGGTGACGGGCAGGGAGCAGCTAACAGGCAGCGCAAAGGGTCAGTGTAGCCACTTGGCCCACTGATGTCCAGAGCGGATTTCCGGAGACCGGTGCGATACCAATCTCTCCCTCCGGGATCCTGTTGTTCCTCATTGCCTGGAGCAAGGCTTCCCTCTTCGCCGTCGATCCATGCCTCGGCTGCGGATCGATGTGACGACGCGTCCTGAGAATTGCGCGCGGCGTGCCGTTCGTCAAGGCCCCTCGGCCTCCGGACGCCTCCCGTGGCGTCCCCACGGCCGCCGGACCGGCTCCCTCTCACGCGCTTCCGGCGGACAACGAAGATCACCATACTCGCCCCCGCGCCCGGGGCAAGGCAGCCGTCGCGGGAACGCCCAAGGGCGACCACCCGCATGGGTGATCGCCCTTGAAACTTATACGCTGCCCGGACGTGCCGGGCCGCGCAGGAGAGAGTCAGCAGACTCCGAGGGTCACTTGACCTCGACGGAGGCGCCGGCGCCCTTGAGGGCCTCGGCGGCCTTCTCCGCGGCGTCCTTGGCGACCTTCTCGAGGACCGGCTTCGGGGTGCCGTCGACGAGGTCCTTGGCCTCCTTCAGGCCCAGGGAGGTCAGCTCGCGCACGACCTTGATGACCTGGATCTTCTTGTCACCGGCGGCGGTGAGGATGACGTCGAACTCGTCCTGCTCCTCGACGGCCTCGGCGGCGGCAGCGGCGCCACCGGCGGCGGCAACGGCGACCGGGGCGGCGGCGGTGACGTCGAAGCGCTCCTCGAAGGCCTTAACGAACTCGGAGAGCTCGATGAGGGTCATCTCGTCGAACTGGGCGAGCAGGTCGTCCTGGCTGAGCTTCGCCATGATGGCGGTCCTTCCACTAATTCGGCTGGTGCCGGATGTACATTTCGGCGGGCGTACTACGGGCCCGCTGCGACCGTGACGGGCGCGAGTGGTTCAGGCGTGAGCCCGAATTACTCGGCAGCCTCGGCCTCGACGGGAGCCGGCGTACCGGCACCGCCCTGCTCGGCCTTCTTGGCACGAAGCGCCTCCGCGGTGCGGACGAACTTCGAGGGAAGCGCCTGGAAGAGCGCGGCAGCCTGGGACTGCTTGCCCTTCATGGCGCCCGCCAGCTTGGCGAGCAGAACCTCGCGGGACTCGAGGTCCGCAAGCTTCTTGATCTCATCGGCGGACAGCGCCTTGCCATCAAGGACACCGCCCTTGATGATCAGGTTGGGGTTGTCCTTGGCGAAGTCACGAAGACCCTTCGCCGACTCCACCGGGTCACCGGTGACGAAGGCAACAGCCGTCGGACCAGCGAAGAGCTCGTCCTCCAGCGTGATCCCGGCCTCGTTGGCCGCGATCTTGGTCAGCGTGTTCTTCACCACGGCGTACTGGGCGTTCTCACCGAGCGAACGACGCAGCGTCTTGAGCTGCGCCACGGTGAGACCGCGGTACTCGGTCAGCACAGCGGCGTTGGAGCTGCGGAACTTGTCCGTCAGCTCGGCAACCGCGGCAGCCTTATCGGGCCTCGCCATGAGCCTCGGCCTCCTTCCGGGTGATTCGGACCGCTACGCGAAGGGACCTGGGCAAAACGAAACGCCCCGGCGCAGGCGCTCGGGGCGTGTACTCGACCGGCCGGACCAGAGGTCCTCCCGGGAGTTCATCCACAAATCACCTGCGCAGGTCGCCCGCAGCTAGCGGATCCTTCGGCCACCACACCTTCGCTACGAAGGCACAGCAACGACCAGCGGTCTTTGGCTTCTGGAACAAGGTACGTGAACGGGCAGCCCGAGGCAAATCGGCCACCCTCAGGCGCTCCTGCCGCCCTCGGTGCCGCACTGGCATCGCGCTGGTATCACGCAAAAGAGCCGGGCCCCGCGCCTCTCTGGAGAGGTGCGGGGCCCGGCTCTTTGCAACGATCACTCGCTACGAGCGGTCAGTTCAGACCGTCTCGTCCTCGGTCAGGAGGTTGCGGGTGCGGTTGGAGTCCAGCGGGATGCTGGGGCCCATGGTCGTCGTGATGGACGCCTTCTTGATGTAGCGGCCCTTCGCGGCGGACGGCTTGAGGCGGGTGATCTCCTCGAGCGCGGCGGCGTAGTTCTCGACCAGCTTGGTCTCGTCGAACGACACCTTGCCGATGATGAAGTGCAGGTTCGAGTGCTTGTCGACGCGGAACTCGATCTTGCCGCCCTTGATGTCCGTGACAGCCTTCGCCACGTCCGGGGTGACCGTGCCGGTCTTCGGGTTCGGCATCAGACCACGCGGACCGAGCACGCGGCCGAGGCGGCCGACCTTGCCCATGAGGTCCGGGGTGGCGACGACGGCGTCGAAGTCCAGACGGCCCTTCGCAACCTCGTCGATCAGTTCGTCGGAGCCGACGATGTCGGCGCCGGCGGCTTCCGCGGCCGCAGCACGGTCACCGGTCGCGAAGACCAGGACCCGGGCGGTCTTACCGGTGCCGTGCGGAAGGTTCACGGTGCCGCGGACCATCTGGTCGGCCTTGCGCGGGTCGACACCCAGGCGCATGGCAACCTCGACGGTCGCGTCGAACTTGGTGGCGGAGGTTTCCTTCGCGAGACGGACGGCCTCGAGGGGGGCGTACAGGCGCTCCGCCTCGACCTTGGCGTCCGCAGCGCGGAGAGTCTTGCTGCGCTTCACTGCTTCTCCTCAGTGGTGAATGGAGTCGTGGTACGGACCGCGCTGGGCCCTTCCACGGTTACTGCGGGTGGGAGGCTGTCAGCCCTCGCTCTGTCGCTCGGGCTTCCTCACTCGCTCGCTACGCGGACGACCTCGCTGCGCTCGGTCGGCCACTGCGCGAACTCGTTCGTCAGCCCTCGACCGTGACGCCCATGGAACGGGCGGTGCCGGCGATGATCTTCTCGGCGGCGTCCAGGTCGTTGGCGTTCAGGTCGGGCATCTTGGTGGTGGCGATCTCACGCACCTGGTCGCGGGTGATCTTCGCGACCTTCTTGGTGTGCGGCTCGCCGGAGCCCTTCTCCACGCCCGCGGCCTTGAGGATCAGCTTCGCGGCCGGCGGGGTCTTCGTCACGAAGGTGAAGGAACGGTCTTCGTAGACCGTGATCTCCACCGGCACGACCATGCCACGCTGCGACTCGGTCGCGGCGTTGTAGGCCTTGCAGAACTCCATGATGTTGACGCCGTGCTGACCCAGCGCGGGGCCGACCGGCGGAGCCGGGTTCGCGGCACCGGCGCTGATCTGGAGCTTGATCAGCCCTGTGATCTTCTTCTTCTTGGGAGGCATTGCTCTCTCCGGGTCCTAGTGAGAGTTTTTTGCCCGCGCACAGTGCGCACAGGCATACCACACCACGGTAACAGGTAACATGCTGCGGCCAAAAACCGAGCAGGTCAGACAGGCTGCGAGCAGCCGGTCTGACCTGTTCGGAGGCGTATGTCCAGGAAGAACTAGTTCTTCTGGATCTGGTCGAAGCTGAGCTCGACCGGGGTCTCGCGGCCGAAGATCTCGACGAGGCCCTTGACCTTCTTCGAGTCGGCGTTGATCTCGTTGATCGTGGCCTGGAGCGTCGCGAACGGGCCGTCCGTGACGGTGACCGAGTCGCCCACCTCGAAGTCCAGCACCTGGACCTCGACCTTGCGGGACGGCGCCGGCTTGCCCTCGGCCTCGGCGGCCTCGCGGGCGGCCTTCTCCTCGGCCTCCGGGGCGAGCATCTTGACGATCTCGTCCAGGGTCAGCGGGTACGGGTCGTAGGCGTTGCCCACGAAGCCGGTGACGCCCGGGGTGTTGCGGACGACGCCCCAGGACTCGTTCGTCAGGTCCATGCGCACCAGCACGTAGCCGGGGAGCTTGTTCTGGCGGACGGTGCGGCGGTCGCCGTTCTTGATCTGGACGACCTCTTCCTGCGGCACCTCGGCCTGGAAGATGTAGTCCTCGACGTTGAGCGAGACGGCGCGCTGCTCGAGGTTGGTCTTCACGCGGTTCTCGTAGCCCGCGTAGGTGTGGATGACGTACCACTCGCCGGGCAGACCGCGCAGCTCGTCGCGGAGCGCGGCGACGGGGTCGACCGGAGCCTGCTCCTCGGCGGGCACCTCGTCGGCCTCGACCGCGGCGGCGGCCTCGGACTCGGCGTCGTCCTCGATGTGGAGGGCGGCCTGCTCGGCGGGCTCGCCGGCGGCGGCGTCCTCGGCGTCGAGCTCGTCGGCGCCGTCGGCGTTCTCGACGATCTCCTGCGCGCCCTCTTCGTCAGCGATGGCCGCAGCGTCGCCCTCGACCTCGGCCGAGGCAGCCGCGACCACGTCGGCCTCTGCCGCCTCGACGGAGTCGACGGCGTCGTTCAGGTTCGGGTCAGACACGTGGCTGCTTCTTCCTGGCTTCAAGGGGTGGAACGAGCGAAGGGGCGGCTCTCCGAGGAGCAGCCGCCCTACGCGCGGGCTCAGCCGAAGACGTACTTGACGGCGTTGGAGAACCCATAGTCAATCACGGTGACCAGGCCAATGACGATGACGACAAAGACGATCACGACTGTGGTGTACGTCGAAAGCTGGTTCCGCGTGGGCCAGACGACCTTGCGGAGCTCTGCGACGATCTGGCGGTAGAACAGCGCGAGGCGGCCGAAGGGGCCCTTCTTCCCGCGCTTCCCGCCACGGCGGCCCTTCTTGGAGGCCACCTCGTCCTCGGGACGACCGCTCTCAGGCGTCGCGGTGGAGCCCAGGGCTTCCGTCACTACGTCCTCACCTGAATCCGGGTCGTGAGCCGTGCCGCGCCCGGTTGAGCCGCACGGCGGTGCATTTCAGTACGTACGCATGCACGCACCCTGGAAACGATGCGTGTAGCAGGGCCGAAGGGACTTGAACCCCCAACCGCTGGTTTTGGAGACCAGTGCTCTACCAATTGAGCTACGACCCTTTGTGGTTCCCCCAACCTACCGCATCCCGGCGTACGCACGGTGTGCGTGCAGCGGACGTGCTGGTGAGGGGCCAACGACGGATGAGTGTACGTGCTCCGGGGGCCCGCGTCGAACAGCGCCACCCGGGGCGCCCACGGCCCAGGCGCCGCACGGGCGGGCCGGGCCCACGACGGTGGCACTGCGGACAACGCGTGTGCCCCGGTCCCGCCCGGTCTGCGACGATGCCTGCATGAGCGCTGCGACTCCTTCCGAGCCCCCCGTACAGTCCCCCACCGAGCGCCGGGTGTCGGCCCGTATCGGATCGATCTCCGAGTCCGCCACCCTCGCCGTGGACGCCAAGGCCAAGGCCCTCAAGGCCGCCGGCCGCCCGGTCATCGGCTTCGGCGCGGGCGAGCCCGACTTCCCGACCCCCGGCTACATCGTCGAGGCCGCGGTGGAGGCGTGCCGCACTCCGAAGTACCACCGCTACACCCCCGCGGGCGGCCTGCCCGAGCTGAAGAACGCGATCGTCGCCAAGACGCTGCGCGACTCCGGCTACGAGGTCGACGCCTCCCAGGTGCTCGTCACCAACGGCGGCAAGCAGGCCATCTACCAGGCCTTCGCCGCGATCCTCGACCCGGGCGACGAGGTCGTCGTGCCCGCCCCGTACTGGACCACCTACCCGGAGTCGATCCGCCTCGCGGGCGGTGTGCCGGTCGACGTCGTCGCCGACGAGACCACCGGTTACCGCGTCTCGGTCGAGCAGCTGGAGGCGGCCCGCACCGAGCGGACCAAGGTCCTGCTCTTCGTCTCCCCCTCGAACCCGACCGGCGCGGTCTACAGCCGTGCGCAGGTCGAGGAGATCGGCCGCTGGGCCGCCGAGCACGGCCTGTGGGTGCTGACGGACGAGATCTACGAGCACCTGGTCTACGGCGACGCGGAGTTCTGCTCCCTGCCGGTGGTCGTCCCGGAGCTGCGCGACAAGTGCATCGTGGTCAACGGTGTCGCCAAGACGTACGCGATGACGGGCTGGCGCGTGGGCTGGATCATCGGCCCGAAGGACGTGGTCAAGGCCGCGACCAACCTCCAGTCGCACGCCACCTCCAACGTCTCCAACGTCGCGCAGATCGCCGCCCTGGCCGCGGTCTCCGGTGACCTGGACGCCGTCGCGGAGATGCGCACCGCCTTCGACCGCCGCCGCCGGACCATCGTGCGGATGCTCAACGAGATCGACGGCGTCGTCTGCCCGGAGCCGGAGGGCGCGTTCTACGCCTACCCGTCCGTGAAGGGGCTGCTGGGCAAGGAGATCCGCGGCAAGCGGCCCGCCACCTCGGTGGAGCTGGCCGCGCTGATCCTCGACGAGGTCGAGGTCGCGGTGGTGCCGGGCGAGGCGTTCGGCACGCCGGGCTACCTGCGCCTGTCCTACGCCCTGGGCGACGAGGACCTGGTCGAGGGCATCTCCCGGCTCCAGAAGCTGCTGGCGGAGGCCAAGTAGGCACGGCGCTCCCCCGATACGGGCCCCCGGCTGCGGCCGGGGGCCCGTATTTGCTTTCGGTTCCGTCCCCGATCAGGGAAAGTGCCTTCCGGTCACCCCGTCCCATGCGGCAGTATCGGCCGATGGAGAACGTTCGCGACGTCCGTACGCTGCCGAAGGCCCATCTGCACCTGCACTTCACCGGGTCCATGCGCCCGTCGACCCTGCTGGAGCTGGCCGACAAGTACGGGGTGCACCTGCCCGAGGCGCTCAGTGGCGGCGAGCCTCCCCAGCTGCGCGCCACCGACGAGCGCGGCTGGTTCCGCTTCCAGCGGCTCTACGACATCGCCCGGTCCTGCCTGCGCTCCCCCGAGGACATCCAGCGGCTGGTGCGCGAGGCCGCCGAGGAGGACGTGCGCGACGGCTCGGGCTGGCTGGAGATCCAGGTCGACCCCACCTCGTACGCGCCCCGGCTCGGCGGGCTGATCCCGGCGCTGGAGGTCATCCTCGACGCCGTCGACAGCGCGTCCCGCGACACCGGTCTCGGCATCCGCGTCATCGTCGCCGCGAACCGCATGAAGCACCCGCTCGACGCCCGCACGCTGGCCCGGCTCGCGGTGCGCTACGCCGACCGCGGCGTCATCGGCTTCGGGCTCTCCAACGACGAGCGGCGCGGCCTCGCCCGTGACTTCGACCGCGCCTTCGAGATCGCCCGGGAAGGCGGCCTCCTCGCCGCGCCGCACGGCGGCGAGCTCGCGGGCCCCAGCAGCGTCCGCGACTGCCTGGACGACCTGCGCGCGGGCCGCGTCGGGCACGGCGTGCGCGCCGCGGAGGACCCCCGGCTGCTCCGCAAGCTCGCGGAGCGCGGGGTGGCCTGTGAGGTCTGCCCGACGTCGAACGTGGCGCTGGGCGTCTACGAGAAGCCGTCCGACGTGCCCCTGCGGGTGCTCTTCGAGGCGGGCGTGCCGATAGCCCTCGGCGCGGACGACCCGCTGCTCTTCGGCTCGCGGCTGGCCGCGCAGTACGACGTGGCGCGGGAGCACCACGGCTTCACGGACGCGGAACTGGCGGAACTGGCCCGCCAGTCGATCCGTGCGTCACGGGCCCCGGAGGACGTCCGGGAGAAGCTGCTGTCCGGCGTGGACGGCTGGCTGACGGCGTAGGGCGGGCGCGTCAGAGCGCGCAGCCCACCGTCACCGGCTCGTTGACGAGGGTCACGCCGAACGCCGCGTGGACGCCGTCCCGGACCTCGCGGGCGAGGGCCAGCAGGTCCTCCGTGGTGGCGCCGCCGCGGTTCGTGAGCGCCAGGGTGTGCTTCGTCGAGATGCGGGCGGCGCCCTCGCCGTACCCCTTCGTGTAGCCGGCCTTGTCGATCAGCCAGGCCGCGGAGGTCTTCATGAAGCCCTCCCCCGCCGGGTACGAGGGCGGCAGGACGCCCGCGCCGAGCCGCTCGGCGGCCCGCTCCAGGAACGCGGCGTGCTCGGCCTCCGTGAGGATCGGGTTGGTGAAGAAGGAGCCCGCGGACCAGGTGTCGTGGTCCTCCGGGTCGAGCACCATGCCCTTGCCCGAGCGCAGCTTCAGCACCGTCTCCCTGGCCTTGGCCGCGGGGACGCGCTCCCCCGCCTCCACGCCGAGGGCGCGGGCCGTCTCGGCGTACTTGAGCGGCGCGGACAGCCCGCCCGCGTCCTCCAGCCGGAAGCGGACGCGGAGCACGACGTGGCGCGTGGGGTCCTGCTTGAAGCGGCTGTGGCGGTAGGAGAACGCGCACTCCTCGGCGGCGAGGGTGACGACCTCGTCGGCGCGGCGGTCGTAGGCGACGACCTCGGTGATCGTCGCGGAGACCTCCTGGCCGTACGCGCCGACGTTCTGGATCGGGGTGGCGCCGGCGGAGCCGGGGATCCCGGCGAGGCACTCGATGCCGGCGAGCCCGGCCTCGACGGTGCGGGCCACGGCGTCGGACCAGTTCTCACCGGCGGCGAGTTCGAGGTCGGTGCCGTCGAGGGTGAAGCCGGTGGTGGCGATGCGCAGGGCGGTGCCGTCGAAGCCCTTGTCGGAGACGACCAGGTTGCTGCCGCCGCCGATGATCAGCAGCGGGGTGCCCGCCACGTCGGCTTCGCGTACGGCCGCGATCACCTCGTCGTCGGTGGTGGCGGTGACCAGGCGGGTCGCGGGGCCACCGAGGCGGAAGGTGGTCAGGGGGGCGAGGGGGGCATCGTGGAATTCCTGCACGCGCCCCAGCGTAAACGCTGCGCTGAGCCGCCCTCTGTGGGTCACCCCTGCTCGGGGGGCCTTGCGCCAGGGCTCCGCCCTTACCCGTTGCCGGGGCGATCCGGCCGCGCCCGCCGAGGTGCCGCGTGAGCGCCGTGCGCGGCTGCGGGGCGTGCGTCAGGGCTCCGCCCGGGCCCATTGCCGGGGATGATCCGGTTTTCGGCTGCGCCCGCTGAGGCGCCGCGTGAGCTCCGTGTGCGACTGCGGGGCGTACGGGGCTGGTCGCGCAGTTCCCCGCGCCCCTGACGGGGCCCGTCAGGGGCGCGGCTCGGGGACTGAAGTAAGGGGCACCCGCCCACGGCGAGTGCCCCTTACTTCGAACGTTCCGGACGGTGGCGTCAGGCGAGCCTGACGACCGCACGGGACATGCCCAGGACCTTCTGGCCTGCGCTCTTGACCAGCAGGTCGACGCGGACCGTGCGGGACTCGTCATCCTTGGCCGCGACCTTGCCGCCGACCTCGATGACCGCGCCCTCGTCGTCGTTCGGCACGACGACCGGCTTGGTGAACCGCACGCCGTACTCCACGAGCGCGCCCGGGTCGCCGGTCCAGTCCGTCACCACGCGAGCCGCCTCGGCCATGGTGAACATGCCGTGCGCGATGACGTCCGGCAGCCCGACCTCCTTGGCGAACTTCTCGTTCCAGTGGATCGGGTTGAAGTCGCCCGAGGCGCCCGCGTAGCGGACGAGAGTGGCCCGGGTCACCGGGAAGGACTGCACCGGCAGTTCGGTGCCGACCTCGACGTCGTCGTAGGAAATGCTCGCTGCCATCACGCCTCCTCGGCGGCGCGCGCCACCAGCATCGTGTGCGCGGTCACCACATGCTCACCGGACTCGTCGTGCACGTCGCCACGGACGGTCACCAGGTCGTTGCCCGCCATCGACTTGATCGTCTCGATCTTGGAGGTGACCGTCAGCCGGTCGCCCGCGCGGACCGGGCGGGTGTAGGCGAACTTCTGGTCGCCGTGCACCACTCGGTCGTAGTCCAGGCCCAGCTGCGGGTCCTGGACGACCTGGCCGGCGGCCCGGAAGGTGATCGCGAACACAAAGGTCGGCGGAGCGATCACATCCGGGTGACCGAGCGCCTTGGCGGCCTCGGGGTCGGTGTAGACCGGATTGGCATCACCGATGGCCTCGGCGAATTCGCGGATCTTCTCCCGGCCGACCTCGTACGGCTCGGTGGCCGGATAGGTCCGTCCGACGAAGGACTGGTCGAGTGCCATGGGCTCGGCACCTCCTGAGTGGGCTGCGATGGATTCGTGGGAACCGGTTCACGGGATCCGGGGGAACCGGCGCCGATTCCGCGAACGGTCGCGGATACGCCATGAGGCCGCCCCCAGGATCTGGGGACGGCCTCATGAACGAGCCTGTGTCTAGCGCGTTTCGCGGTGCGCAGTGTGCGCCTTGCAGCGCGGGCAGTGCTTCTTCATCTCAAGACGGTCCGGGTCATTACGCCGGTTCTTCTTGGTGATGTAGTTCCGCTCCTTGCACTCCACGCAGGCCAGCGTGATCTTCGGGCGGACGTCGGTGGCAGCCACGTGAGTGCTCCTTGACGGATGGACGGATGAACGCAGACAAGAGTAGCCGACCGGAGGACCGACCCCACAATCGGCTACTACATGTAGCGGTGACCGGACTTGAACCGGTGACACAGCGATTATGAGCCGCTTGCTCTACCGACTGAGCTACACCGCTTTGATGCGGGAGAGATCCCCGCCCGAAGGCGAGGAACCTCACACACCAGAGCCCCAATACGGAATCGAACCGTAGACCTTCTCCTTACCATGGAGACGCTCTGCCGACTGAGCTATTGGGGCGAGCGAGGAAGACATTACACGGTTGGCCGCCGAAGGTGAAATCCGTATCCGGCGGCCGCCCCGAAGGGCTCTTCCCGCCCCTCTCACACCACACCAGTACGACTATTCGTCACCTGCTCGAAGCCGATCCGAACGCGCCCTAGGCTCGGAACACGCTGCGTGATCATGCACGCCCCGGACCCCGGAGGAGCGCGATGCCCGACAGCCAGCCGCAGCCCCCGAGAAACCCCGGGGGTGACACCCCGCCCGTCCCCGGCGCCGCGCCCGGCGACAGCGCCCTGGTGCTGTGCGGCGCCCGGCTCGCCGACGGCCGCACCGTGGACGTACGGCTCAGCGGCGGGACCATCGAGGCCGTCGGGACCTCCGGCAGCCTCGCCCCCGGGCCGCGCGTCGACCTCGGCGGCTATCTGCTGCTGCCCGCCCCCGCCGAGCCCCACGGCCACGGCGACACCGCGCTCACGGCGGACGCCGACGGACCCGTCCCGTGCTCCGTCGAGGACGTCCAGCGCCGCGCCACCGAGGCCGCCCTGCTCCAGCTCGGCCACGGCGCCACCGCGCTGCGCTCGCACGTACGGATCGGCGACGTCCAGGGCCTGCGCTCGCTCGAAGCCGTCCTCCAGGCGAGACGGGCGCTGCGCGGGCTCACCGACCTGACCACGGTGGCGGTCCCCCGGCTGCTCACCGGGGTCGCGGGGGCCGACGGGCTGGCCATGCTGCGGGACGCCGTGAAGATGGGCGCGGCCGTGGGCGGCTGCCCCGACCTCGACCCCGACCCCACCGGCTACGCCGAGGCCGTCCTGGACCTCGCCGCCGAGCACGGCTGTGCCGTCGACCTGCACACCGACGGCGCCGACCCCGCCCGGCTCGCGCGCCTCGCCGCCATGGCCGGCGGCCTGCGCCCCGGCGTCTCCCTCGGCCCCTGCGGCGGCCTGGCCCGGCTCCCGTACGAGCAGGCCGTGCGGGCCGCCGAGCAGCTGGCGGCCGCCGGGGTGACCGTGGTGTGCCTGCCGCAGGGCGACTGCGCGGCCCTGGAGCAGCGCGGGGCCCGGGTCTCGCGCTGCGCGCCGGTGCGGCTGCTGCGGGCGGCCGGGGTGCGGGTGACGGCCGGCAGCGGGGCGCTGCGGGACGCGGCCAACCCGGTCGGCCGCGGCGACCCGCTGGAGGCCGCCTTCCTGCTGGCCTCGCGGGGCGAGCTGCGCCCGCAGGAGGCCTACGAGGCCGTCAGCGGCGGCGCGCGGGCCGCGATGGGGCTGCCCCCGGTCCGGGTCGAGGCGGGCTTCCCCGCGGAGCTCCTGGCCGTGCGGGGGCGGCGGATCGAGGGCGTGCTGTCGCTCGCGTACAGCCGTCTGGTGGTGCACCGGGGGCGTGTGGTGGCGCGGACCAGCGCAGTGCGGGAGTACTGCGACTCCTCGGCCGCGGCGGCACTGGAGCTGCCGCGGCAGGCCTCGCGCGGCGGCGAGCCCTCCTGAGGGGCGCCTGATCAGGCCGGTTCGCGCCCTTCCGCGTGGCGGCGCGGGCCGTGGCGCGTACGGTCGGATCATGCGCATTGTCATCGCTGGTGGACATGGTCAGATCGCGCTGCGGCTGGAGCGGTTGCTCGCCGGGCGCGGGGACGAGGTCGCGGGGATCATCCGCAGGCCGGAGCAGGCCGGGGACCTCCTCGCCGCGGGCGCGGAGCCGGTCGTGTGCGATCTGGAGTCGGCGTCGGTCGCGGACATCGTCCGGCATCTGGAGAGCGCCGACGCGGCCGTCTTCGCGGCCGGGGCGGGGGCGGGGAGCGGCATGGAGCGCAAGGACAGCGTGGACCGCGGCGCGGCCGCCCTGTTCGCCGACGCGGCGGAGGCGGCGGGGGTCCGGCGCTTCCTGGTGGTCTCCTCGATGGGCGCCGACCGCGAGCCCCCGGAGGGCACCGACCCGGTCTTCGCCGCGTACCTCCGGGCGAAGGGCGCGGCCGACGCGGACGTACGGGCCCGGGCCGGGCTGGACTGGACGGTCCTGCGGCCGGGCAGCCTCACCGACGAGCCCGGTACGGGCCGGGTCGCCCTGGGCGAGGCGACGGGCCGCGGCGCGGTGTCCCGGGACGACGTGGCGGCGGTCCTGGCGGCGCTGCTGGCCGAGCCCGGCACGGCGGGGCGCACGCTGGAGCTGATCGCGGGCGACACGCCGGTGGACGAGGCGGTGAAGGGCGTGGCGGAGGGCTGAGCCGGGGGGCCGAACGAGCCACTCCCGGGAAAGTGCGGGAGATCACATTCTGCCCGCGGGCCGGGAATCGGCCCGGGAATCCGCGAGGTATCCGGAAAACACAGAAGGACCTTCTCCGAGGAGAAGGTCCTTCACATGTGGCGGCGCCAGGGTTCGAACCTGGGTAGGCTGAGCCGGCAGATTTACAGTCTGCTCCCTTTGGCCACTCGGGCACACCGCCAAGGGTTGCCGCCCCGGATTCCGCCTCGCGGTGGTGCTCCGTGGCAACGACGTAAACCATACCCGATGACCAGGGGTGCTCCGCCACTCGATTCATCACCCCTCGCGCGGGGTCCGGGTGACTAGGCTTGCGGAGCGGCCACGGGCCGTACCCCCTGATGGATCTACGTATGAGGAGCCAACTCAATATGGCCGACTCCAGTTTCGACATCGTCTCGAAGGTCGAGCGGCAGGAGGTCGACAACGCCCTCAACCAGGCCGCCAAGGAGATCTCGCAGCGCTACGACTTCAAGGGCGTCGGCGCCTCGATCGAGTGGTCCGGCGAGAAGATCGAGATGCGTGCCAATGCCGAGGAGCGGGTCAAGGCCGTCCTCGACATCTTCGAGACCAAGCTGGTCAAGCGGGGCATCTCGCTGAAGTCCCTGGACGCGGGCGAGCCGCAGCCCTCCGGCAAGGAGTACAAGATCTTCGCCTCGGTCGAGGAGGGGATCTCGCAGGAGAACGCGAAGAAGGTCGCCAAGATCATCCGCGATGAGGGCCCGAAGGGCGTCAAGGCGCAGGTCCAGGGCGACGAGCTGCGCGTCAGCTCCAAGAGCCGTGACGACCTCCAGGCGGTCCAGGCCCTCCTCAAGGGCAAGGACCTGGACTTCGCGATCCAGTTCGTCAACTACCGCTAGAACCACCGCCGGCCGCACCGGCCACGGACCGCCGTGGCCAGGGGCGTCGTGACGACGAGGGCGCGTCGGGGAGTGATCCTCCCCGGCGCGCCCTCGTCGTCCGTGCGGCGCTCCGCCCGCGCGTCGGTGTGCCGCTCAGCGGGTGGCGAAGGGGCGGTCCGTCGGGACGATCTCGCGGCCCAGCGGCATCAGGGAGATCGGGATCAGCTTGAAGTTCGCGATGCCCAGCGGAATCCCGATGATCGTGAGGCACAGGGCGATACCGGTGAAGATGTGCCCGAGCGCCAGCCACCAGCCCGCGAACACGAGCCAGATGACATTGCCGATCAGCGAGCCCGCCCCGGCGTCGCGCCGCTCCACGGTCGTCCGCCCGAAAGGCCACAGGGCGAAGCCCGCGATGCGGAAAGAAGCGATCCCGAAAGGGATCGTGACGATCAGAACGCAGCAGATCAGACCCGCGACCACATAGCCGATCGCCATCCAAAGGCCGCAGAGGACCAGCCAGATGACATTCAGGATGAACCTCATGAAAAACAGCCTCCCACGCGAAACCAGCTTCTGGCGAGCAGGACGCTCGCGCGGCTGAGGGTGGTTGCGCGGGGACGCCCGGGGCGGCGGCCGCGGTCAGATCCGGCGGCCCGCCATGCCTTCGAGGCGGCTGATGCGCTCGGCCATCGGGGGGTGGGTGGAGAAGAGCTTGGACAGCCCCTCGCCCGCCCGGAAAGGGTTCGCGATCATCATGTGGCTCGCGGTCTCGATGCGCGGCTCGGGGGGCAACGGGAGCCGCTGGGTGCCCGCTTCGAGCTTGCGCAGGGCGGCGGCGAGGGCCAGCGGGTCGCCGGTCAGGCGCGCGCCGGAGGCGTCCGCCTCGTACTCCCGCGAGCGGCTGACGGCGAGTTGGATGAGGGAGGCCGCGATGGGGCCCAGCAGCATGACCATGATCATGCCGACGATGCCGGGGCCCTCGTCGTCGTCCGATCTGCCGAAGGGGATCAGCCAGGCGAAGTTCACCAGGAACATCACCACCGAGGCGAGCGCGCCCGCGATCGAGGAGATCAGGATGTCGCGGTTGTAGACATGGCTGAGCTCGTGGCCGATGACGCCGCGCAGCTCGCGCTCGTCGAGCAGGCGCAGGATGCCGTCGGTGCAGCAGACGGCGGCGTTGCGCGGATTGCGGCCGGTGGCGAAGGCGTTGGGCGCCTCGGTGGGTGAGATGTACAGCCGGGGCATGGGCTGGCGGGCGGCCGTGGAGAGCTCGCGCACCATGCGGTAGAGCTGCGGCGCCTCGAACTCGCTCACCGGCCGGGCCCGCATCGCCCGCAGGGCCAGCTTGTCGCTGTTCCAATAGGCGTAGGCGTTCGTACCGAGCGCCACCACGACGGCGACGACCAGGCCCATGCGCCCGAAGAGGCTGCCGATGGCGATGATGAGCGCGGACAGCCCCCCGAGGAGGACTGCGGTCCTGAGCCCGTTGTGCCGGCGGTGCACGGTACGCCCTCCAAATCGTGCGGCAGGGGAACCCTTTGCGGTGGTGCGCTGCCACTTCGCAGTGGAGCCTCCAGTGGAACCTTCCTGACCGATCAACGCCAGACGAAGGCCGCTGGTTCCCTTGCGCGCGCGAGGGGGCGCCTGGGCCGTACGGGTGAGGGCGCCTACAGCAACGCCCCCGAGGCGAAGCGCAGGACGAGCTGCGGGGCGCCGGACAGCGCGATGCCGGCGAGGGCCGCGAGCGCCGTCGCGGCGGCCAGCGGCAGCGGGATCCGCACGGGCCGTTCCGCCTCCTGGCCCTCGTGTCCCTCCTGCGCCTCCGGTGCGCGGAAGAGCAGCGCCGTCCACTGGAGGTAGTAGTAGAGGGCGATCACGACGTTGACGGCCATGACGACCGCCAGCCAGCCCAGCCCCGCGTCCACGGCCGCGGAGAAGACGGTGACCTTGGCGAACAGCCCGATGATGCCGGGCGGCAGGCCGGCCAGGCAGAGCAGGAAGAAGCCGAGCGCCAGGGCCGCCAGGGGGCTGCGGGCGTAGAGGCCCCGGTAGTCCGCGACGCGGTGCGCCGGGTGCGTACGGGCGACGAGCGCGGCGACGGCGAAGGCGCCGAGGTTCACGGCCGCGTACATCAGGGCGTAGGCGACGGTGGAGCCGATGGCGTGGCCCGGGTCGTCGGTGTATCCGGCGGCCGCGATCGGCACCAGCAGATAGCCGGCCTGGCCGACGGAGGACCAGGCGAGGAGGCGCACGGCGCTGCGGGTGCGGTCCGGGCGCTGGCGCAGGGCGCCGGCGTTGCCGATGGTCATGGTGAGCGCGGCGAGGACGGCGAGGGCCGGTCCCCAGACGTCCGCGTAGGACGGGAACGCGACGACCGTCACGAGGATGAGGCCGGTGAAGCCGACCGCCTTGCCGACGACCGAGAGATAGGCCGCGATGGGCAGCGGGGCGCCCACGTAGGTGTCGGGCACCCAGAAGTGGAAGGGGACGGCGGCGGTCTTGAAGGCGAAGCCGACGAGCGTCAGGGCCACGCCCGCCTGGGCGAGGGTGCCGAGGCGCGGGTCCACGTGCGTGAGGGCGTCGGCCACCTGGGTGAGGTGCAGGGTGCCGGTCGCGGCGTAGACGAAGCTGACGCCGAGGAGCGTCACGGCGGTGGCGGCGACCGAGGAGAGGAAGAACTTCAGGGCCGCCTCGGAGGAGCGGCTGTCGTCACGGCGCAGGCCGACGAGGGCGAAGGCGGGCAGGGAGGCCACTTCGAGGGCGACGACGAGGGTCGCGAGGTCCCGGGAGGCGGGCAGCAGGGCCGCGCCCGCGACGGAGGACAGCAGCAGGAACCAGAACTCGCCCGAGGGGAGCGCGAAGTCGACGAGGTCGCTGACGGACAGCAGGGCCGTCAGCAGGGCGCCGCCCAGCACGAGGAACTGGATGACGAGGGTGAAGTGGTCCGCCGTGTAACTGCACGCGCGCGTGCCCGACGTCAGGCAGAAGGTGGAGCGGTCGCCGTCGAGGAGCGGCAGCAGGGAGAGCCCGGCGAGGGTGAGGCCGGCGATCGAGATCCCGCCGAGGAGCGGCTTCTTCCGCGCGGGGAGGAAGAGGTCGGCGACCAGGACGACGAGCGCCGTCACGGCGACGACGGTGGGCGGGGCGATGGCGAGCCAGTCGACGGACTGGACCGCGCTTCCGGCGAGGGGGACCATCAGTTGCCTCCTCGGAGGAGCTGCTGAACGGCCGGGTCGGTGAGGCCGAGGAGGGCCGCGGGCCAGAGTCCGGCGAGGACGGTGAGGGCGACGAGGGGGGTCCAGGCGGCGAACTCGTAGGTCTGGACGTCGGTGAGGGCGGGCGCGCCCCCGGGCCTGCCGTCGCCGTCGCCGCCCATGCACACCCGGCGCACCACGATCAGCATGTACGCGGCGGTGAGCAGCGTGCCGAGGCCGGCGAGCGCCATGTAGGTGAGGTAGGCGGGGCGGCTGAGTCCCTCGGCGGGGTGGAAGGAGCCGAGCATCGCGAGCATCTCGCCCCAGAACCCGGCGAGTCCGGGCAGGCCGAGCGAGGCGACGGCGCCGAAGGCGAGGAGGCCGCCCAGGCGCGGTGCCCTGCCGTAGAGCGCGGCGCCGGTCGCGCCGGAGAGGGCGTCGAGGTCGCTGGTGCCGTGCCGGTCCTTGATGGCGCCGACGAGGAAGAAGAGGAGGCCGGTGATGAGGCCGTGGGCGATGTTGGCGAAGAGGGCGCCGTTGACGCCGGTGGGGGTGAGGGTGGCGATGCCCAGGAGGACGAAGCCCATGTGGCCCACCGAGGAGTAGGCGATCAGGCGCTTGAGGTCGCCCTTGGCGCCGCGGCGGGCGAGGGCGAGGCAGGCCAGCGAGCCGTAGATGATGCCGACGACCGCGAAGGCGGCGAGGTAGGGCGCGAAGGTGTGCGCGCCCTCGGGGGCGATGGGCAGGACGATGCGGACGAAGCCGTACGTGCCCATCTTCAGCAGGACGCCCGCGAGGAGGACGGAGCCCACGGTCGGGGCGGCGGTGTGGGCGTCGGGCAGCCAGCTGTGGAAGGGCCACATCGGGGCCTTGACGGCCAGTCCGGTGCCGATGGCCAGAACGGCGACGACCTGCGTGGTGTGGCTGAGCCCTGAGCCATTGTCAGTGGCGAGTGCCACCATGTCGAAGGTGCCGCCCTTGATGCCGATGAGGAGGAGGCCGAGCAGCATCACGACGGAGCCGAGCAGGGTGTAGAGGATGAACCGCCAGGCGGCGCGCTCCCTGCCGTCGCCGCCCCAGCGGGCGATGAGGAAGTACATCGGGATGAGCACCATCTCGAAGGCCAGGAAGAACAGCACCAGGTCGAGGACGGCGAAGCTCGCGAGGGTGCCGGCCTCGAGCACGAGGAGCAGCGCGACGAATGCCTTGGGAGACGGGCCCGACGGCATCTTGAAGTAGCTGTAGACCGCGCTGAGAAAGGTCAGCAGCGCGGTGAGCACGAGGAGGGGGAGCGAGACGCCGTCGACGCCGAGGTGGATCCGGATGCCGAGGGCGGGGATCCAGCTGATGTCGGTGGTGGCCTGCATCCGCGCGGGGTGGTCGTGGTCGAAGCCCGCGGCGAGGGCCACGGTCAGGGCCAGGACCACGCCGGTGACGGTGACGCCGTGGCGGAGCACGGCCTGCTCCGGGCTGCTGCCCTTGAGGCCGGGCGGTGCCGGGAGCAGGGCGGCGACGGCGCCGAGGAGGGGGACGACGACGGTCGCAGCGAGGAGGGTCTGCATGACGGTATGACTCACGGTCAGGCTCCGGTGGCTACGAGCACGGCGGCGACGGCCAGGACGACGGAGCCGGCGAGCAGGGCGCTGAGATAGGTCTGCACATTGCCGGTCTGGGCGCGGCGGACGGCCGCGCCGAGCAGGCGGGGGGCGCTTCCGGCGCCGCTGACGTAGGCGTCGACGACCTCGCGGTCGAGGTAGCGGACGAGCCGGGCGGCGGCGCGCACGGGTCGTACGAAGAGGGCGGAGTAGACGGCGTCGAGGTGGAAGCCGGCGACGGCGTGGCGGTGCAGGGGGCCGAGGAGGAGGCGGCCGGGGTCGGCCGGGTCGTGGGCGCCCGCGATGTGGCCGTAGGCCGCCACGTGGGTGGCGATGGTCTCCTCCTCGGAGACGTAGGGGGCCGCGTCCGGGTCGGCGGCGACGGCGCCCAGGGGCGCACGGGCCGCGAGGGGGGCGGTGCGCCGCCAGGCGGCGTACATGACCAGCACGCCGACGAGGGCGGCGCCGGTGCCGAGGACGGAGGTGGTGAGGGCCGGGGTGAGGGAGCGGCCGTCGAAGAAGCCGGGGAGCTTCCACGCGGCCAGGCCGAGCCCGAGGGTGGGGATGAAGAGGACCCACAGGACGGCGTTCATGACGGCGGGCTGCCTGCCGTGGTCGGGGGCCTCGGGGCCCTTGCCGTGGAAGGCGCGCAGCCACAGCCGGGTGGCGTAGGCGGCGGTGAGGAGGGCGGTGAGCAGCCCGGCGACGAGGACGGTCCAGCCGGCCGCGTGCGGGATGCCGTGCGCGTCCGCGCCGGTGGCGTGCTCGGCCGCGCCGAGGACGGCCTCCTTGGAGAAGAAGCCGCTGAACGGGGGGATCGCGGCGAGCGCGAGCAGGGCGACGGTCATCGTCCAGTACGCGTCGGGGATGCGCTTGGCGAGGCCGCCCATGCGGGCCATGGCGCCCAGCGAGTTGGTGCCGGCGGCGTGGATGATCACGCCTGCCCCGAGGAAGAGGAGGGCCTTGAACGCGCCGTGGGTGATGAGGTGGAAGACGGCCGCGTCGCGGTCGCCCACGGCGAGGGCGCCGGTCATGTAGCCGAGCTGGCCGACGGTCGAGTAGGCGAGGACGCGCTTGATGTCGTCCTGGGCGAGCGCGGCGAGCGCCGAGCCCACCATCGTGACCGCCGCCATCACGGCGAGCACCACCAGCGCCGCCGAGGAGGCGGTGAAGAGCGGGAGGAGCCGGGCGACGAAGTAGACACCGGCGGCGACCATCGTCGCGGCGTGGATCAGCGCGGAGACGGGCGTGGGGCCCGCCATCGCGTCGGGCAGCCAGGTGTGCAGCGGGAACTGCGCGGACTTGCCCGCGACGCCCGCGAGCAGCAGCAGCGCGATGAGCGTCGGGTGGCCGACGGAGCCTGCGGCGACGGCGCTGAGGATGCCGTTGATCCGGAACGTTCCGGCATCGGCGGCCAGCGCGAGGATGCCGATCAGGAAGGGCACGTCGCCGAGCTTCGTGACCAGGAACGCCTTGAGCGAGGCGCTGCGCGCGGCCTCGGTCTCCCAGTAGTGGCCGACCAGGAAGTACGAGCAGATGCCCATGATCTCCCAGCCGACCAGCAGCACCATGAGGTCGCCGGAGTAGACGACGAGCAGCATGGCGGAGGTGAAGAGGGAGACGAGGGCCGCGTAGGAGGGGTAGCGCGGGTCGTCGCGCAGATAGGCCGTCGAGTAGAGCTGGACGCAGGTCGCGACGACGCCGACGAGCACGGCCACGAGGACGGCGAAGCCGTCGAGGTGCAGCGCGAGGTCGATGGGCACGGACCCGGTGGGGGTGAGCCGCGTGGCGGCGTCGAGGGGCTCTCCCCCGCCCTGCCGGCAGGCGACGACGACGGCGAGCACGGCCGCGGCGAGGGTCGGCAGCACGGCGAGGGGCCGTACGAAGCCGGGCGCGCGGCGGCCGAGCAGGAGGCCCGCGACGGCGCCGAGGAAGGGCAGCAGGGGGACGAGTACGGCGGTGGTCGTGGTCGTCACGCGGCGGCCTCCGCCTTCTCCTCGCGGTCATCCGGTCCGGCGTCGGGTCCGGGGGCGTCCTCGTCGAGGTCGCGGAGCCGGTCGATGTCGGCGGTGCCGCGGTTGCGGTACACGAGCAGCACGATCGCCAGGCCGATGCCGATCTCGGCGGCGGCGATCGCGATGACGAAGAGGGTGAGCGCCTGGCCCGCGTGGAGCGTGTCGCGCAGCCACACGTCGAAGGCGACGAGGTTGAGGTTGACGGCGTTGAGCATCAGCTCGACCGACATCAGGACGAGGATCGCGTTGCGCCGGGCGAGCACGCCGTAGAGGCCGGTGCAGAAGAGGAGGGCGGCGAGGACGGCGGGATAGACGAGGTGCATCAGCGCTTCCCCCCTGCCTTGCTCCCGGCCGTCCCGGCGTCGGCTTCGGCGTCGGCCTTGGCGTCGGCCTTGCGCCGCGAGAGGACGACCGCGCCGACGAGGGCCGCGAGCAGCAGCACCGACAGGGCCTCGAAGGGCAGCACCCAGTGCCGGAAGAGGATCTCTCCGGAGACCTTGGTGGTGCCCTGCGGGGCACCACCAAGGTCGATCCAGGTCGTACGGAAGGCGTCGGCGACCACCCACACCAGGGCGACGGCCGCGGCGACCGCGACCCCGAGGGCGGGGTAGCGGTTGGCCGAGTCGGCGTCCGGGGAGCGGCCGATGGGCGCCTTCGTGAGCATCAGCCCGAAGAGCAGCAGGACGACGACGGAGCCCACGTAGATCAGCACCTGCACCCAGGCGATGAACTCCGCCGTGAGCAGGAGGTACTCGACCGCGAGCCCGCCGAGGGTCACCACCAGCCACAGCGCGGCGTGCACCAGCTGCTTGGTGGTGACGGTGACCAGGGCCGCCCCGAGGGTGACCAGGCCGACCAGGAGGAAGACGACCTCCACGCCGGACGTCGAGAGGAAGCCGTGCGTCTGCGCGGCGAGGGTATGGGTGCCGTGCGCCTGCGCGGCGAGCGCTGCGGTGCCGGTCACGCTTCTCCCTCCTCTTTCTCCTTCTCGTTCTCCTTCTCCTTGTCCCGCTGGGCCGCCATCTTCTCCGCGGTCTTGCGGGCCGCCGCGAGCTCCTTCGGCTCCTCGGCCGCCGGGTCCAGCGCGGGCGGCTCCGGCACCGTCCACATCCACTCGCGCAGCTTGTCGCGCTCGTGGGTGAGGTCGTGGATGTCGGTCTCCGCGTACTCGAACTCCGGGGACCAGAAGAGCGCGTCGAAGGGGCACACCTCGATGCAGATGCCGCAGTACATGCAGAGCGAGAAGTCGATGGCGAACCGGTCGAGGACGTTCCGGCTGCGCTCGCGGCCGCCGGGGACCGCCGGGGGCACCGTCTCCTTGTGGGAGTCGATGTAGATGCACCAGTCCGGGCACTCACGGGCGCACAGCATGCAGACCGTGCAGTTCTCCTCGAACAGGCCGATGACACCGCGGGTGCGGGGCGGCAGTTCGGGCTGTACGTCCGGGTACTGGGCCGTGACCGAACGCTTCGTCATCGTGCGCAGGGTGACGGCGAGGCCCTTGGCGAGGCCGGTACCGGGGAGCGGCATTACTGGATCACCACCTTGACGACACCGGTCAGCGCGATCTGCGCCAGGGCGAGCGGGATGAGGACCGTCCAGGCCAGCTTCTGCAGCTGGTCCTCACGCATTCGGGGATAGGTGACGCGCAGCCAGATGACCACGAAGGCGAGGACGAGCGTCTTGAGCAGCGTCCACAGCCAGCCGAGGCCGTCGGCTCCGAACGGGCCGTGCCAGCCGCCGAGGAAGAGGACCGTCGTCAGACCGCAGAGGACGACGATGCCCGCGTACTCGGAGAGGAGGAAGAGCGCGAAGCGGAGGCCGGTGTACTCGGTGTAGGCGCCGAAGATGATCTCGGAGTCGGCCACCGGCATGTCGAACGGCGGGCGTTGCAGCTCGGCGAGCCCGGCCGTGAAGAAGACGAGGCCGCCGACGACCTGCCAGGGCACCCACCACCAGTGGAAGGCATCCACGATGCCCGGCAGCGAGACCGTGCCCGCCGCCATGGCGACCGAGGCCGCCGCGAGCAGCATCGGCAGCTCGTACGCCATCAGCTGGGCGGCGGTGCGGAGGCCGCCGAGCAGCGAGAACTTGTTCGCGGACGCCCAGCCGGCCATCAGCGAGCCGAGGACGCCGACGCCCATGACGGCGAGGACGAAGAAGATGCCCGCGTCGATGAACTGGCCGACGGCGTTGCCCGGCCCGACCGGGATCGCGATCAGCACCAGGAGGTACGGCAGGAGGGCAACGGCCGGCGCGAGCTGGAAGATCCGCCGGTCCGCGCCCGCGGGCACGACGTCCTCCTTCTGCGCGAACTTCACGCCGTCCGCGACGAGCTGTGCCCAGCCGTGGAACCCACCGGCGTACATCGGCCCGAGCCGCCCCTGCATATGGGCCATGACCTTGTGCTCGGTCTGCCCGATCGCCAGCGGCAGCACGAGGAAGACGGCGAACACGGCGACGAGACGCAGCGCGACGTCGAGGGTGTCACTCACGAGCGTCACCTCCTTCCGTCGTCTCGGGCCGGGCGCCGGCGGCCGTCTCCGGGCCGTCGGCGGGCCGCTCTTGACCGGCCGGCTGGTCCGGGGTGTCCGGGGTGTCCGCGGCCGCGGGTTGCGCTGCTGCGGGCTCCGCTACCGCGGGGGGTACGGGTTCCGCTGCCGCGGGGGGTGCGGGCTCCGCCGGGGCAGGCGGGGTCTTGTCGTCCTCGAACGCGGGGCGGGCGTGGTGCCACGGGGCATCGGACGACTGTGGCGCGGTGCTCTGTGCACGGGGCGCCGCGCCCTGGCTCGCGGAACCGTCGGCCGCGCTGCGACTACGACGCGCGGGCCGGTCCACAGCCGGAGCCGACTCGGCGGCCTGCTGACTCGCCGAACCCTCACTCACGCTGCGCGAACGGCGCGCAGCGGGACGGCTCGCCGAGCCGTCCGCCGCAGGCGGCATCTCCTCCGCACCGGCCTGCTGGCTCGCAGAGCCTTCGCTCACGCTGCGGCTGCGACGAGCCGGGCGTTCCGTCGGCGGGGCCGGTTCCGTCGTCGGGTCGCTGACGCCGCGGGTCCGCCGTACGGGGCGGTCCCCCGCGGCGGGTGCGCCCGCCGCGCGGGCTCCGCGTGCCGGGCGGGCCGGGGCCGGGGGGAGCTGGCCCTTGAGGGGGCCCCACTCGTTGGGGTCGGGGACGCCCGGCGGGAGCATCTGGCGGCGCTTGGGGCCGCCGCCCTCGGACTCGCCCGGTTCCTTCGCACCCGGCCACGCCTTCGCGACGCGCGCCGCCAGCACGAAGTCCTTGCGCAGGGGGTGCCCCTCGAAGTTCTCGGGGAGCAGCAGCGGTACGAGGTGGGGGTGCCCGGTGAAGTCCACGCCGAACATCTCGTGGGTCTCGCGTTCGTGCCACGCCGCACCGGCGTAGACGCCGGTCGCGGTCGGCAGCGCGGGTTCGTCGTGCGGCACGGTGGTGCGCAGGACGAGGCGGCGCACCCCGCCGTCCGGGCCCGGCAGGGCCACGAGGTGGGCGCAGATGCGGAAGCCCGTACCGGGCTCGTCGACCGCGCTCAGCCAGTCGAAGAACGTGCAGCCCAGCGTGGTGCGGGCCGTTTCGAGCGCGGTGAGCCACGCGGCGGCGGGCACGTCGACGGTGAGCAGCCCGTACGCCTCCTCGGCGCTCGCGCCCTCGCCGAACAGCTCATCGGCGCCGCGCGGCAGCCAGCCGACGGGCGGCGCGGCCGCCTCGGCGGCGGGCTCAGGAGCCTCGTCCTGCGGAGCCGCACCGGCGGCCTCGTCCTGTGCGGCCCCGTCATCGGCGGAGGCCGGATGCCGCTCGTCCGGGTTCGTGGGCTCGCTCATCGTCCGGCCTCCCCGGAGTCGGCCGCGCCCGGCGCCGGCGGCGGCGTCACCAGGCCGCTCTTCAGGGCCGCGGCCGACGGGCCGGAGGCGGTGGCGTAGCGGTCCCGCAGGGACTCCTGGGCGATCTTCTCCTGGAGCTTGAGGATGCCCTGGAGCAGCGCCTCGGGGCGGGGCGGGCAGCCGGGGACGTAGACGTCGACCGGGATGATCTGGTCGACCCCCTTGGTCACCGCGTACGAGTCCCAGTACGGGCCGCCGCAGTTGGAGCACGCGCCGAAGGAGATGACGTACTTCGGCTCCGGCATCTGCTCGTACAGCCGCTTGACCGCGGGGGCCATCTTGTCCGTCACCGTGCCCGAGACGATCATGAGGTCCGCCTGGCGGGGGCCCGGGGCGAAGGGGATGACGCCGAGCCGGATGAAGTCGTGCCGGGCCATGGACGCGGCGATGAACTCGATCGCGCAGCAGGCGAGGCCGAAGTTGAAGACCCACAGGCTGTAGCGGCGGCCCCAGTTGAGGACCACCTTCATGGGTTCGGGCGCGAGCCGGGACAGGGCGCCCAGCCGTCGGGGCTCGGGCAGGTCCACCGGTGTCACGTCCATTCGAGGACGCCCTTCTTCCATGCGTACAACAGACCCACGGCCAGGAAGCCGAGGAAGATGAACATCTCCACGAGCGTGGCGCCGCCGAAGCCCGGCGCGGCGAAGACCGTCGCCCAGGGGAACAGGAAGATCGAGTCCACCGCGAAGATCACGTAGAGGAAGGCGTAGACGTAGTAGCGGATCTGGGTGTGTGCCCAGCCCTCGCCGACGGGGTCGACGCCGCACTCGTACGTCAGCAGCTTCTCGGGTGTCGGCACCACGGGCCGCAGCAGCCGCCCGGACGCGAAGGCGACGGCGACGAAGAGCACGCCGACGACCGCGAGCAGTCCGACGACCGAATAGCTGTGAAAGTAGTCCGTCGCCAGCTGGACGTCGGGGACGCCCGCACTGTCGGTGCGCACGGTGGCCTCCGGCACGTCCGCCCTCGCTCCCTGTCCAGCACATTTCGACGATTCTTTACGCACGGGAGTCTAGGCCCTGACAAGGTCACGATGAGAAGCGCTGTCCGGCGGGAGGTGGGGTTATCCCCACCCGGGCGCACCCACGCCCCCCATGGCGTCGGCCCGTCCGGCCCGGCAGGCTGGGCGTATGACCGCCAGCAGTGCCGCACGCAGCACCACCGGAAGCATCACCGGGAGCACCGGCCCCACGACCCCCCGTGACGGCGGGGCCGGGTCCGACCAGGACCGGCTGCCGCCCGTCCGCTTCGCCTTCGACGCCTCGACGTGGCGGGAAGTCGCCCACCTCCTGCTCGATCTGCCGGTGGGAATCGCGGGCTTCGTCTATGTGTCGCTGTGGCTGTACGCGGGCGCGGCCCTGTCGGTGACCGTGATCGGGCTGCCGGTGCTGGCGGTCGGACTGCTCGGGGCGCGGGGCCTCGGCCGGCTGGAGCGGGGACGGGCGCGAAGTCTGCTGGGCGTCCGGATCGACGAGCCGATCCCGCTGTCGCGGCACCCCCGGAACGAGGGGTTCCTCGCCTGGACGTGGGCGGCGGTGAAGGACCCGGTGGCCTGGCGGGCGACGCTGTACTCGTTCATACGATTGCCATGGGGTGTTCTCACTTTCGGCGTGACCCTTTGCGCGCTGTTCGTCGCGTGGCCCGTTCTCGGCCACCTGGCGCGCGGGCTCGCGAACGTGGACCGGGCCATGGTGCGCGGGCTGCTGTCCCCGTCCAGCGAGCTGGAACGGCGGGTCGCCGAGCTGGAGTCGGACCGCGGCATCGTCGTGGACACCGCGGCCGCCGACCTGCGCCGCATCGAACGCGACCTGCACGACGGCGCCCAGGCCCGCCTCGTGGCGCTCGCGATGGGGCTGGGCCTGGCGAAGGAGAAGGTGCTGGAGGACCCGGAGGCCGCGGCGAGGATGGTCGACGAGGCGCACGGCGAGGTGAAGCTCGCCCTCCAGGAACTGCGCGACCTCGCCCGCGGCATCCACCCGGCCGTCCTGACGGACCGCGGCCTGGACGCGGCGCTGTCGTCGGTCGCGGCCCGCTGCACCGTGCCGGTCAGCGTCTCGGTGGACCTGGCTGCCCGGCCCGCGCCGGCGATCGAGGGCATCGCCTACTTCACGGTCTCCGAACTCCTCCAGAACATCAGCAAGCACAGCGCCGCCCGCACCGCCGAGATCGAGCTGTGGCGGAAGCAGGACCGCCTGCTCATCCAGGTCCGCGACGACGGCAAGGGCGGCGCGTCGACGGACTCCGGCAGCGGGCTGGCGGGCCTGGCGGAGCGGCTGGGGTCGGTGGACGGGCTGTTCGTGGTGGAGTCGCCGGTGGGCGGGCCTACGGTGGTGACGGCGGAGTTGCCTTGGCGTGACCGGTAGTTCTTGGTTGCTCGGCGTTGTCGGGCGGCGGGTTGCTTGCTCCCCCAGCTACCGCTGGGAGGTGCCCCCAACGGCGGGCTTGTTCCCCTACCCCGCCCCTTCCCGAAACCGGGGAGACCCCGGACCCCAGCGCCCTGCGGGCGCGTCCTCAAACTCCCCCAGCTACCGCTGGGAGGT
>NZ_JBFBBD010000032.1:0-71201 GCF_040689515.1 Streptomyces sp. NPDC051173 | reverse complement strand
CGGCCCCACCTCGGCCACCAGCCCGTACTGCACGAGGAAGGCGACCCCGGTGCCCAGCGCGCCGAGGGCGAAGATCGCCAGCACGGACACGGCGGCTGTGCTGCCTCGCGTGCCTCGCGGCGGTTGTCGCGGAACGTGTTCACGCGGCGCGCCGTCGCGAAGAGCGGGATGACCGCGCCCAGGACGACCTGGAGCGCGCAGCCGGTCTGGAGCAGCAGCTCACCGCCGGGCGCGTCGAAGGCCCAGGCCGCCAGCAGGCCCATGCTCAGCACGATCCAGCTCAGCATGGCGACCGCCAGCCGGCCCCGCGGCTTCGGGTACTCGACGCGGCTCACCATCAGCCACGCCACACCCACGATCGCCAGCAGGGTCGGGACGAACGGCAGCTCGAGCAGCACGATCGACACGACGGTCAGCGCGCCGAAGGGGCTCGGCATCCCCTGGAAGATGCCGTCCCGCAGCTGGACGCACGAGAAGCGCGCGAGCCGCAGCACCACGGCGAGCAGCACCACGATCGCCGCCACCGCCGACACCCGCTGGTGCGCGTCCTGGGCGACGACGCCCCAGACGACCACGAAGTACGCGGGCGCCAGCCCGAAGCTGATCAGGTCGGAGAGGTTGTCGAGCTCGGCGCCCATCGCCGAGCTGCGCAGCTTCCGCGCGACGAGCCCGTCGAAGAGGTCGAAGACCGACGCGAGCAGCATCAGTATCACGGCGGTGGCCGCGCTGTGCCGGGCCATGCCGCCGTCCTCGTTGCCCGTGAGGTGCGGCATGAGGACGCCGGTGGTGGTGAAGTACACCGCCATGAAGCCACAGATCGCGTTACCGAGAGTGAGCGTGTCCGCTATCGACAGCCGCGTGGACAGCGGCATGTCGACCTCGTCCTCCGGCTCGGCTTCCGGCACCCAGGCGGCCTGTGTGTCCGGATCAATCACGGTCAAGGCGTGTCACCCCTGCCGTGGTGGGCTGGCCGACCTCGACCCCGGCCTCGATCCCCTCCGGGAGATAGACGTCGACGCGCGAGCCGAACCGGATCAGACCGATCCGCTCGCCCTGCTCCACCTTCGTGTCCTGCGGTACATAAGGAACGATACGCCGTGCGACGGCGCCGGCGATCTGCACCATCTCGATGTCACCGAGCTCGGTGTCGAAGTGCCAGACGACGCGCTCGTTGTTCTCGCTCTCCTTGTTGAAAGCGGGGACGAATCCACCGGGGATGTGCTCGACCGACGTCACGGTGCCGGCCAGCGGCGCCCGGTTGACGTGGACGTTCAGCGGGCTCATGAAGATCGCGACGCGGGTGCGCCCGTCCTTCCAGGGCATGACGCTCTGGACCACGCCGTCGGCCGGGGAGATGACCCGGCCTTCGGCGATCTCGCGATCGGGGTCGCGGAAGAACCACAGCATGCCCGCCGCGAGCGCGGTGCTGGGGACGGCCAGCGCCGCCCAGCGGCCGGAACGGCGGGCGCGGGCGAGGCTGACCGCAGCCGTGGCGACGGTCGGGAGGAGCCACGGCGATGCTCCGCGCGCGAGGCGTACGCCGACAAGGCTGTCGCGTGGTGCAGAGGAAGAGCTGTGGGGCATGGGTGACCTTCGTAGCGGAGGGTGCCGCGTAACGATTGGGGGACGGCGGCTTTCCGGGGATGCTATCGGTTGCGACCGGCAACTGGCTAAGCGCCAGGGCCAGTCGATGGCCGAACACCGATGACTCGGTGTGATCTTCTTCTCGGTGAAACCACTCCCAATCGGGACATTCATCCCTGGAGTCGGTACTCCTCGAGTAGCCGACGACCAATGATCATTTTCTGGATCTCGGCCGTACCCTCTCCGATGAGCAGCATCGGCGCCTCGCGGTAGAGGCGCTCGATCTCGTACTCCTTGGAGAAGCCGTAGCCGCCATGGATGCGGAACGCGTCCTCGACCACTTCCTTGCAGTACTCGGAAGCGAGGTACTTGGCCATTCCGGCCTCGAGGTCGTTGCGCTGCCCCGAGTCCTTCTTGCGTGCCGCATTCACCATCATCGCATGCGCCGCTTCGACCTTTGTCCCCATTTCGGCCAGTTTGAATTGAATGGCCTGATGTTGGGCGATGGGTTTTCCGAAAGTCTGACGCTGCTGAGCGTAGGAGACGCCCAGTTCGAAGGCGCGCTGAGCGACGCCGCAACCACGCGCGGCGACATTGACGCGGCCGACCTCCACGCCGTCCATCATTTGGTAAAAACCCCGGCCGGTGACGCCGCCGAGCACCCGGTTTCCGGGGATGCGCAGCCCATCCATGATCAATTCGGTGGTGTCGACGCCCTTATAGCCCATCTTGTCGATCTTGCCGGGGATCGTCAGCCCCGGCTTGACCTCGCCGAAGCCCGGCTCCTTCTCGATCAGGAAGGTGGTCATCGACTTGTGCGGCGCGGTGCCCTCGGGGTGCCCCTCGTCGGTCCGGCAGAGCACCGCGACCAGCGTGGAGGAGCCGCCGTTGGTCAGCCACATCTTCTGGCCGTTGAGGATGTAGTCCCCGCTGCCCCCGCTGTCCCGGACGCCCTTGGACGTGATGGCCGACACATCCGAGCCGAGCCCCGGCTCGGACATCGAGAACGCGCCCCGGACCTCGCCGGTCGCCATCCTCGGCAGGAAATGGTCCTTCTGTTCCTGGGTGCCGTGCTGCTTCAGCATGTAGGCGACGATGAAGTGCGTATTGACGATGCCCGAGACGCTCATCCAGCCGCGGGCTATCTCCTCGACGCACAGCGCGTATGTGAGAAGCGACTCACCGAGCCCGCCGTACTCCTCCGGGATCATCAGGCCGAACAGCCCGAGTTCCTTGAGGCCCTCGACGATGCGCGTCGGGTACTCGTCACGGTGCTCCAGCTCCGTGGCGACCGGGATGATCTCTTTGTCGACGAATTCACGGACGGTGGAGAGGATTTCCCGCTGGATGTCCGTCAGCCCGTCGGTCTGCGCGAGGCGTCCCATCTCACTTCTCCCGGATGATCGGCTCGGGGCGGCCGGGCTGTTCTCCGCCGCGCTCCTCGGTGTATGTGGCGGTGGGGACCATCACCTTGCGCCGGAAGACGCAGACGACGGTGCCGTCCTGCTTGTAGCCCCTGGTCTCGACGTGGACGATCCCGCGGTCGCTCTTGGACCTCGACGGCGTCTTGCCGAGCACGGTGGTCTCGCCGTAGATCGTGTCGCCGTGGAAGGTCGGCGCGATGTGCTTCAGCGACTCGACCTCGAGATTGGCGATCGCCTTGCCCGAGACGTCCGGCACGGACATGCCCAGCAGAAGTGAGTAGATGTAATTGCCGACCACGACATTCTTGCCGAAATCGGTCGTCTTCTCCGCGTAGTTGCTGTCCATGTGCAAAGGGTGATGATTCATGGTGAGCAGACAGAAGAGGTGGTCGTCGTATTCGGTGACCGTCTTGCCGGGCCAGTGCTTGTAGACATCGCCGACGGTGAACTCTTCGAAGGTGCGGCCGAACTGCATCGTGCTCAGGCCTCCGGGATCTCGAACTTGGAGGTACGGGTCATCCCGGCCGCGCGGCCCTTGCCGGCCACGACCAGCGCCATCTTCCGGCTGGCCTCGTCGATCATCTCGTCGCCGAGCATCGCCGAGCCCTTGAAGCCGCCCGCCTCGGAGGTGCAGTAGTCATAGGCGTCCAGGATCAGCTCGGCGTGGTCGTAGTCCTCCTGCGACGGCGAGAAGATCTCGTTGGCGAGCCCGACCTGGTCGGGGTGGAGCACCCACTTGCCGTCGAAGCCCAGCGCCGCCGCCCGGCCCGCCACCTCGCGGTAGCCGTCGGAGTTGCGGATCTGGAGGTAGGGGCCGTCGATGGCCTGGAGGTCGTTCGCGCGGGCCGCCATCAGGATGCGCATCAGGATGTAGTGATAGGCGTCGGCGCCGTAACCGGGCGGCTGGTGGCCGACCACGAGCGACTTCATGTTGATCGAGGCCATGAAGTCCGCCGGGCCGAAGATGATCGTCTCCAGGCGCGGCGATGCGGCGGCGATCGCGTCCACGTTGACCAGGCCCTTGGCGTTCTCGATCTGCGCCTCGATGCCGATGCGCCCCACCTCGAAGCCCATCGTCTTCTCGATCTGCGTCAGCAGCAGGTCCAGCGCCACGACCTGCTCGGCGTCCTGGACCTTCGGCAGCATGATGCAGTCGAGGTTGGGTCCTGCGCCCTCCACGACCGTGATGACGTCGCGGTACGTCCAGTGCGTCGTCCAGTCGTTGACCCGCACGACCCTGGTCTTGCCCGTCCAGTCGCCGTTGTTGAGCGCGTCCACGACCGTGTGCCGGGCGCTCTCCTTGACGAGCGGGGCGCACGCGTCCTCCAGGTCGAGGAAGACCTGGTCCGCGGGGAGGCCCTGGGCCTTCTCCAGGAAGCGGGGGTTGCTGCCGGGGACGGCGAGGCAGGAGCGACGCGGGCGCAGCCGGTTGACGGGCGTGGTCATGCGGGGACCTCCAGAGGGTCGAGGTGGTTCGCTTTCCGGATCTCGTCGACGATACGGCCGATGATCTCCGTGATGCCGAAGTCCTTGGGGGTGAAGACTGCCGCGACACCCGCCGCCCGCAGGGCGGCGGCGTCCGCGGACGGGATGATGCCACCGACGATCACGGGGACGTCGTCGGCCCCCGTGCTCCGCAGCCGGGTCAGCACGTCGGGTACCAGCTCGGCGTGCGACCCGGACAGGATCGACAGTCCGACGCAGTGCACGTCCTCGGCCACGGCCGCCGAGACGATCTGCTCCGGGGTCAGCCGGATGCCCTGGTAGACCACCTCGAAGCCCGCGTCGCGGGCCCGTACGGCGATCTGCTCGGCGCCGTTGGAGTGGCCGTCCAGGCCAGGCTTGCCGACCAGCAGGCGCAGCTTGCCGCTGCCCAGGTCGTCGGCGGTGCGGGTGACCTTCGCCCGCACCGCCGCGAGCGGGGTGCCCGCCTCGGCGGTCACCGCGACGGGGGCGCCGCTCACGCCCGTGGGGGCGCGGAACTCGCCGAACACGTCGCGCAGCGCCCAGGACCACTCGCCGGTCGTGACACCGGCGCGCACGCACTCCAGCGTGGCCGCCATCAGGTTGTCCGTGCCCGCGGCCGTCTTCTTCAGGACCGACAGGGACTCCTGGGCGCGGGCCTCGTCGCGGTCGTCCCGCCAGGAGTGCAGGGCCGCGACGACGCGGGCCTCGTTGGCCGGGTCGACCGTCATGATCGCGGTGTCGAGGTCGGCCGTGAGCGGGTTGGGCTCGGTGGACTCGAAGCAGTTGACGCCGACGATCTTCTCCTCGCCGGCCTCGATCCGGGCCCGCCGCGCGGCGTGCGAGGACACCAGCTCCGACTTGAGATAGCCGGACTCGACGGCGGCCATCGCGCCGCCCATCTCCTCGATCCGGCCGATCTCCGTGAGGCACTCGGCGATCAGGGCCTCGACCTTGGCCTCGATGACGTGCGACCCGGCGAAGATGTCCTCGTACTCCAGCAGGTCGCTCTCGTGGGCCAGGACCTGCTGGATGCGCAGCGACCACTGCTGGTCCCAGGGCCGGGGCAGGCCCAGCGCCTCGTTCCAGGCGGGCAGCTGGACGGCGCGGGCGCGGGCGTCCTTGGAGAGGGTGACGGCCAGCATCTCCAGCACGATGCGCTGGACGTTGTTCTCCGGCTGCGCCTCGGTCAGGCCCAGGGAGTTGACCTGGACGCCGTAGCGGAAGCGGCGCTGCTTGGGGTCCTCGATGCCGTAGCGCTCGCGGGTGACCTTCTCCCAGATGCGGCCGAAGGCACGCATCTTGCACATCTCCTCGACGAAGCGGACGCCCGCGTTCACGAAGAAGGAGATACGGGCGACGACATCGCCCTTGCGGTCCTCGGGGACCTGCCCGGAGGCGAACACCGCGTCGAGCACGGCGATCGCGGTGGACATCGCGTACGAGATCTCCTGGACCGGAGTGGCCCCCGCCTCCTGCAGGTGGTAGCTGCAGATGTTGATCGGGTTCCACTTCGGGATGTTGTTGACCGTGTACGTGATCATGTCGGTGGTCAGCCGCAGGCTGGGTCCCGGCGGGAAGACGTGCGTCCCGCGCGAGAGGTACTCCTTGACGATGTCGTTCTGCGTCGTCCCGGCCAGCCTGGTGATGTCGGCGCCCTGCTCCTCCGCGACCACCTGATACATCGCCAGCAGCCACATGGCGGTGGCGTTGATGGTCATGGAGGTGTTCATCCGGTCCAGCGGGATGTCGTGGAACAGCCGCCGCATGTCGCCGAGATGGGCGATCGGCACCCCGACCCGGCCGACCTCGCCGCGGGCGAGGATGTGGTCGGAGTCGTAGCCGGTCTGCGTCGGGAGGTCGAACGCGACCGAGAGCCCGGTCTGGCCCTTGGCGAGGTTGCGCCGGTAGAGCTCGTTGGACGCCTCGGCCGTGGAGTGACCGGCGTACGTCCGCATCAGCCAGGGACGGTCCTTCTGGCGGTCGGTCATCACACGTTCCTGAACCGGTTGATCGCGTCGATGTGCCGCTCGCGCAGCTCGTGGTCGCGCACGCCCATGCCCTCCTCGGGGGCGAGGGCGAGCACGCCGACCTTGCCCTGGTGGAGGTTGCGGTGCACGTCGTACGCCGCCTGCCCGGTCTCGGCGAGGGTGTAGGTCTTCGACAGCGTCGGGTGGATCTTCCCCTTGGCGACGAGGCGGTTGGCCTCCCACGCCTCGCGGTAGTTGGCGAAGTGCGAGCCCACGATGGACTTGAGCGACATCCACAGATAGCGGTTGTCGTACTCGTGGCGGTAGCCGGAGGTGGAGGCGCAGGTGACGATCGTGCCGCCCTTGCGGGTGACGTAGACGCTGGCGCCGAAGGTCTCGCGGCCCGGGTGCTCGAAGACGATGTCGACGTCCTCGCCACCGGTCAGTTCACGGATGCGCTTGCCCAGCCGCTTCCACTCGCGGGGGTCCTGGGTCTGCTCGTCCTTCCAGAACCGGTAGTCCTCCGCGCTGCGGTTGATGATCGCCTCGGCGCCCATCCGCCGGCAGATCTCGGCCTTCTGCTCGCTGGAGACCACGCAGATCGGCGTGGCGCCGCCGGCCAGCGCGAACTGGGTGGCGTAGGAGCCGAGTCCGCCGCTCGCGCCCCAGATCAGGACGTTGTCGCCCTGCTTCATCCCCGCGCCGTTGCGGGAGACCAGCTGGCGGTAGGCGGTGGAGTTGACCAGGCCGGGGGCCGCGGCCTCCTCCCAGGTCAGGTGCTTCGCCTTGGGCATCAGCTGGTTGGACTTCACCAGCGCGATCTCGGCCAGGCCGCCGAAGTTGGTCTCGAAGCCCCAGATCCGCTGCTCGGGGTCGAGCATGGTGTCGTTGTGGCCGTCCGCGGACTCCAGCTCGACCGACAGGCAGTGCGCGACGACCTCGTCGCCCGGCCGCCAGGCGTTGACCCCGGGGCCGGTGCGCAGCACCACGCCCGCCAGGTCGGAGCCGATGACGTGGTACGGCAGGTCGTGCCGCTTCGCCAGCGGCGACAGCTTCCCGTAGCGCTCCAGGAAGGCGAAGGTCGAGACGGGCTCGAAGATCGAGGTCCAGACGGAGTTGTAGTTCACCGAACTGGCCATCACGGCCACCAGGGCCTCGCCGGGGCCGAGTTCGGGGACGGGGACGTCCTCGATGTGCAGGGACTTGCGCGGGTCCTTCTCCCGGCTGCTGAGGCCGGCGAACATGTCCGCCTCGTCCTTGTGCACGGTCACCGCGCGGTAGGACTCGGGGAGGGTCAGCGCGGCGAAGTCCTCGGCCGAGCTGTCCGGGGCGAGTATCGCGTCCAATATGTGGTTCATCTGTTGAGCCTCCGGCGAAGCGCGTCGTGGAACGGCTTGAGGGAACGTCGGGGGTGGTGCAGAAGGCGGTGCCGTCGGTTCGGCGGGTGGTGCGGCGGCGCGGGTGGCGCGGGGGCCTGTGACGCAGGCGTCCGGGCGCACAGGAGTGCTTGTGGGGACAGCCGGCGCACGACGGGTTAAGTCTGCGCGCCGGCCGCCCGGACACCCACAAGGTAGTGGCACCGCGTGCCAGGGGACAAGACACCGAGTGCCAACAATTTCTCTCAGATGTCATCCGGAAGGCACGTATGAGCAAGGAAAGGCGGCCACCCTGTCCGGGTGGCCGCCGTTGAATGTCCTGAATTATCGAGTCAATACGGGATATTGGGGTGTCAGTTCTTCTTGAGCGCCTTCTCGATGGCGCGCATGACCTCGCCGAGCGGCGCGTCCGTGCGGGCCACCGTGACCAGCACCTCGCCCTCGGTCCGCGCCGTGGCGGCCGGGGCGCTCTGGGCGGAGCGGCCCGCTCCGATGCCGGTCCCGAAGGTCTCCCGCACGATGGCGAAGGCGTGGTCGAGCTGGGTCTCCACATCGCCCTCACCGCCGCCGCGCAGCCAGCGCCGCAGCACGTGGTTGTGCGCGGTGACCACCGCCGAGGCGGCGACCTCGGCGAGCAACGGGTCGTCGTCGCCCACGTGGTGGGCGCTCTCGTCGAAGTGACCCAGGAGATAGCGGGTGAACAGCCGCTCGTAGCGGGCCACCGAGGCGATCTCGCGCTCCCGCAGGGCGGGCACCTCACGGGTCAGGCGGTAGCGCTCCACGGAGACCGCGGGGGAGGCCGCGTACATCCGCATGACCTCCTTGATGCCCCGGCAGACGGTGTCCAGCGGGTTCTCGTGGGAGGGGGCGGCGTCGAGCACGCCCGCCGCCCGCACGAGCGTGTCGTCGTGGTCGGGGAAGATGGCCTCTTCCTTGGAGCGGAAGTGCCGGAAGAAGGTCCGCCGGGCCACCCCGGCCGCGGCCGCGATCTCGTCGACGGTCGTCGCCTCGTAACCCTTGGTCGCGAACAACTCCATCGCGGCCGCGGCGAGTTTGCGGCGCATGGTGAGCCGCTGGGCCGCCGCGCGGCGGCTGCCCGCGCTCTCGGCGGCGTTGCGCGGCTCTCGGGGTGCGTCGGCGGACGGACGCGGGGTGCGGGCGGCCTTGGCGGGCTGGGGCATGTGGGGAACGTAACACGCGTCCGTATGGGCGTGCCGGGGCGGACCGGCAGCCGGTTCGAGCAGTCCGCCCCACCCCACGCCGTCGTCGAGCACCGAGCGGTCAGCGCCGGGCGTACTCACGGAAGCCGCGCCCTGTCTTGCGGCCCAGGCACCCCGCCGCGACCAGGTGCTCAAGCAGCGGTGCCGGCGCGAGCCCCGGATCGCGGAACTCGCGGTGCAGGACCTTCTCGATGGCCAGCGACACATCGAGGCCGACCACGTCCAGGAGCTCGAAGGGGCCCATCGGATAGCCGCCGCCCAGCTTCATCGCGGCATCGATGTCGTCGAGCGTCGCGTAGTGCTCCTGCACCATCTTGATCGCGTTGTTGAGGTACGGGAAGAGCAGCGCGTTGACGATGAAGCCCGCCCGGTCCCCGCAGTCCACCGGGTGCTTGCGGACGCGGGCGCACACCGCCCGGACGGTGGCGTGCACGTCGTCCCCGGTGAGGACCGTACGCACCACCTCCACCAGCTTCATCGCGGGCGCCGGGTTGAAGAAGTGCATCCCGACGACGTCCCGCGGGCGGCCGGTGGCGCGGGCACAGGCGACCACCGGCAGCGACGAGGTGGTGGTGGCCAGGATCGCGCCCGGCTTGCAGACCTTGTCCAGCGCCGCGAAGAGCTGCTGCTTGACGACCAGGTCCTCCGCCACGGCCTCCACGGCCAGGTCCACCTCCGCGAAGGCGTCCAGCGAGCCCGCCGGGGTGATCGCGGCCAGCGCGGTGTCCCGTTCCGCCGGTGTCAGTCTGCCCTTCTCCACCGAGCGGGCCAGGGACCCCGCGATCCGCGCCTTCGCCGCCTCGGCCTTCTCCGCCGACCGGGCCGCGAGGACCACGGCGTAGCCCGCCTTCGCGAAGACCTCCGCGATGCCGCTCGCCATGGTGCCCGAGCCCGCGACGCCCACGGCACGCACCTCGCGCACCTCGCCGCCGCCCTGCGCGCCGCCGCCCGGAGTCCGCTCGTCCGGCACGACGACCGCCGAGTCCGGCGCCTCGTACGTATAGAACCCGCGGCCGGACTTGCGGCCGGTCAGCCCCGCCTCGGCGAGCTGGCCCAGGATCGGCGCGGGCGCGTGCAGCCGGTCGCGGGAGGCGGTGTACATCGCCTCCAGGACCGTGCGGGCGGTGTCGATGCCGATCAGGTCGAGCAGGGCGAGCGGCCCCATCGGCAGGCCGCAGCCCAGCCGCATGGCGGCGTCGATGTCCTCGCGGGTGGCGTAGCGCGACTCGTACATCGCGGCCGCCTGGTTGAGATAGCCGAACAGCAGCCCGTCGGCCACGAAACCGGGCCGGTCGCCGACCGCGACCGGCTCCTTGCCCAGCTCGCGGGCGAGCTCGGTGACGGCCGTGACGGCGGTGGGCGCGGTGAGCACCGAGGAGACGACCTCCACCAGCCGCATCGCGGGCGCCGGGTTGAAGAAGTGCAGGCCGAGGACGCGCTCGGGGTGGGCGGAGTCGGCGGCGAGCCGGGTCACGGACAGGGCGTTGGTGCCCGTCGCCAGGATGGTGCCGGGGCGCACGATCGCGTCGAGGGCGGTGAAGACCTCGTGCTTGAGGGCGTAGTCCTCCGGCACCACCTCGATCACCAGGTCGGCGTCGGCGGCGGCCGCGAGTTCGTGGGAGGTGCGGAAGCGGGCGAGCGCGGCCCGCCGCTCCTCCTCGGTGATGCGTTCGCGCCGCACCGCGCGGGCGGTCGCGGCCTCCAGGGCGCGGACGGCGTGCGCGGCCGCCGCCTCGGAGACGTCGATGCCGATGACCTCGCGGCCGGCCTGGGCGAGCACTTCGGCGATGCCGGTGCCCATGGTGCCGAGGCCGACCACGGCGACGGTGCGGAGGGCGGGGCCGGAGGGACCCGGCCGGGAGGGGACAGGCTCAGGGGTGGACGTACGGTCCATCGCGAGACTCCAGAAAGTGTTCCCCGTGCGCGGGGGATACGTCGGTTGGGTGCCGGTCGGGTGCGCGGACCGTGGCGGCCCGCGACGGCCGTGGGATTTCCGGGTACGGGTAAGGAGCGCCCACGGAAAGGGAGTTGAGCTCACCGGCCGGGCCCTGTCCCGGGGCCGGGCCGTACCGATGCCTGCCGAACCGACGAACCGACATCACACGCGTGGCGGCTGCGTCACCAGGCCGCCCGAGCAGGGGTGCTGCTCCTGCCGGGAGATTAACTCAACGGTAACCAAGAGCACCAGGGGAAGCGCGCGCGACTTACGATGTGGTTCAGGCCACTCGGGGAGGAGAGCGGGCAATGGAAGAGGAATTTCGCGCCCTGCTGAAGCGGGTACGCGCCGAATTGGTCACCCCCGCCGAGTTCGCGGCCTACGAGCGGCTGCTCGTGCTCGTCCGCACCTCCCGCGACGGGCGCCGCGACGAGCTCGCGGCCATCCTGGTGGCCCCCGAACGCCCGCTGTGGGCCCGGGAGATAGCCGCCTTCGCGCTGGGCGCCGAGGGCGACCGGCGGGCCTTCGAGACCCTGGTGCTCCTCCTCAACTACCGCGAGCCCGTGCGGTGCGCCACCGCCGCCTTCGTCCTCGCCCGGCTCGGCGACCCCCGGACGGCCCGCGCGGCCGCCGCCCTCGCCACCAACCCCCTGCGCACCGCCTACGCCCTGCACCCCGTCCGCCTGCTCACCGAGCTGCGCGCCCCGGAGTCCGTGCCGGCCCTGCTCGCCACCCTGGAGCGGCTGCTCGCCGCCCCGGACCACTGCTGGCCCGTCGCCCGCGCCTGCGTCGAGGGCCTCGGCGTGCTGGGCGACCGCCGCGCGGAGGACGCCCTGGTGGCGGCCCGCACCCACGACCGCCTCCGTGCGGCGGCGGGGGAGGCGCTCGGGCGCCTGGCGTAGCCGGGCGCGCCACCCCCGCCGTGGGCCGCGCCCGGCCGGGAGGATTTGGGCGCCCGTCGCGTTGGTGGTTGGCTGACCTCCGCAGGGACAACGCACGACGTCCGGGAGGACAGCCATGGGCCAGGTCGAGGCCACCACGGAGCGGATCATCGCGGCGGACCCGGAGGAGGTGTTCGACGCGCTCGCCGACTACAGCGGCACCCGCGCCAAGCTGCTGCCCGAGCACTTCAGCGAGTACGAGGTGCGCAAGGGCGGCGACGGCGAGGGCACCCAGGTGCACTGGAAGCTCCAGGCCACCAGCAAGCGCGTCCGCGACTGCCTGCTGGACGTCACCGAGCCGACCACCGGGCAGCTCGTCGAGCAGGACCTCAACTCCTCGATGGTCACCACCTGGACCGTCACCCCGGCGGGCGAGGGCCAGGCCAAGGTCGTCGTCTCCACCGTGTGGAACGGCGCCGGCGGCGTCGGCGGGTTCTTCGAGCGCACCTTCGCCCCCAAGGGCCTCGGCCGCATCTACGACGCCGTGCTCGTCAAGCTGGCCGCCGAGGTGGAGAAGTAGCCGCGGCGCAGCCGTGGAACCAGGGGCCGCCGATCCCGAACCGGCCCTGGAACAACGCGAGAACAGTCGGTGGAAGCCCGGACCGTTGGCGGTCCGGGCTTCACCGTTTCGGGTGGTTTCCCCAACCCTCCCACCGTGCCCCGTATGCCTCCGACCGGCGCGAAAGCCGCACAGGGGGCACTCTCCGGTCATTCGCCGCGGTTGCTAGCCGTTATTGCCAAATGCGAGAAAAGGGCGGCGATGCAGGCGCGATGAGGGGAGTCGTACGTGGGCGGGACCACATTCGGGACCACCTTGGTGCAGAGCGAGGGACCACCGTCCCCGGCCCTGCGGGACCAGGGCGCGGTCCTCGCGCACGGCGACGGCCCACCGCCCGCCCTCCCCGCGGCCGGCCCCGCTCCCGCGCACCACGTCCCCCGCCTCGGCCCGGCCCGCGTCCGGGTCGTCTTCGTCGGCCTGATGCTCGCGCTCCTCCTCGCCGCGCTCGACCAGACCATCGTCGCCACGGCCCTCCCCAAGATCGTGGGGGAGCTGCACGGCCTCGACCGGATGTCCTGGGCCGTCACCGCCTATCTGCTGAGCTCCACGGCGGTCCTGCCGGTCTACGGCAAGCTCGGCGACCTCTGCGGGCGCAAGGGGGTCTTCCTCTTCTCGATCGTCGTCTTCGTCGCGGGCTCCGCGCTCGCCGGGCACGCCGCCACCATGAACCAGCTCATCGCCTTCCGCGCCCTCCAGGGCGTCGGCGGCGGCGGGCTGCTGATCGGCGTCCAGGCGATCATCGCCGACATCGTCCCGCCGCGGGAGCGCGGCCGCTTCATGGGCGTCATCGGCGCCGCCTTCGGCCTCGCCTCCGTCGCCGGGCCCCTGCTCGGCGGCTTCTTCACCGACCACGCCTCGTGGCGCTGGTGCTTCTACGTCAACATCCCCTTCGGCCTCCTCACCTTCCTCGTCGTCGCCGTGGGCCTGAAGCTCCCGGTGCGCTTCCGCAGGGGGCGCTTCGACGTCCTCGGCGCGCTGCTGCTCATGGCCTTCTCGACCTGCCTGGTGCTGCTGACGACCTGGGGCGGCACGGAGTACGAGTGGCGCTCGCGCGTCATCGTCGGGCTCGCGGCGGGCGCCCTCGGCACCGCCCTGCTCTTCGTCGTGGTCGAGCACATCGCGACAGAACCGATCATTCCGCCGCACCTCTTCCGCGACCCGGTCTTCAACGTCTGCGGCCTCGTCGGCGCGGCCGTGGGCGTCGGCCTCTTCGGCGCCGCGAGCTATCTGCCGACCTTCCTCCAGATGGTCGACGGGGCGGACGCCACCGAGTCCGGGCTGCTGATGCTCCCGATGATGGGCGGGGTCGTGCTGTCCTCCCTCGTCACCGGCCAGCTCATCAGCCGCACCGGCCGCTGCAAGCCCTTCCCCGTCATCGGCGGCGCCGCCTCCGCCGTCGGCATGTACTACCTCTCCCACCTCGACACCCACACCCCGCGGGCCGTCTACAGCCTCTGGATGGGCATCCTCGGCGTCGGCGTCGGGCTCGCCCTGCCCGTCCTCGTCCTCGCCGTGCAGAACTCCGTCCACCCCGCCGACCTCGGCACCGCCACCAGCGCCAACAACTACTTCCGGCAGATCGGCGGTTCGGTCGGCGCCGCCGTCTTCGGCACGCTCTTCGCCCGCCGCCTCGCCGACCGGCTGCACACGGAACTGCCCCACCGCGCCGGGCTGCCCTCGCCGGACTCGATCACTCCGCAGCTGGTGCGCGCCCTGCCCGAGGCGGTCCGCGACGGCTACGTACGGGCCTACGCCGACGCCATGCCGCGGATCTTCCTCTATCTCGTACCGGTGCTCATCCTCGGTTTTCTGCTCGCCTTCCTGCTGAAAGAGAAACCCCTGGTGTCCCACAACGCCCCCGAAGCCCCCGTCATCCCGTCCGCGCGCGCCGAACCGTCGGACGGCCCGGCGCACTTCGTCGCGGGCATCCCCGTCACCGGCACCGTCCAGCACCCCGACGGCACCACGGTGCCGCGCGCCGCGCTCACGCTCATCGACGTCCGCGGCCAGCAGATCGGGCGCGGCGCGAGCGGGGAGGACGGGCGGTACGCGCTGAGCACGCCCGGCACCGGCTCGTACGTCCTCATCGCCGCGGCGGGCGGGCACCAGCCGCAGGCGGTCACCGTCACCATCGGCGAGCGGCCCATCGAGCTCGACGTGGTCCTGGGCGGCGCCGGCCGGCTCGCGGGCACCGTGCTCACCCCCGACGGCAACCCCGTGCGCGACGCGCTCGTCACCCTCACCAACGTGCACGGCGAGGTCGTCTCCACCACCCGCACCGGGCGCGAAGGGGGCTATGTGATCTCGGAGTTGGTCGCGGGGGAGTACACCCTCGCCTCCAGCGCCCCCGCCTTCCGGCCCGCGGCGCTGCCGGTGACGGTCCAGTCCTGCCGCGAGACCCGCCAGGACATCGAGCTGGCCGGCGGCGCGGTGCTGCGCGGCGTCGTCAGGGCGGGCGGGGGCCGGGCCGTGGAGGACGCGCGGGTGACCCTGCTGGACGCCGCGGGCAATGTGGTCGACTCCGCGGCCACGGGAGCGGACGGGGCGTTCCGCTTCGTGGACCTGTCCGCCGGCGAGTACACGGTCATCGCGGCGGGGTACCCCCCGGTGGCCACGGTCCTCCAGGTCGCGGGCGGCGGCCGCACGGAGCGGGACCTCCAGCTGGGCCACGCGGACTGAGCGGTCGTCGAAGGCCGGTGCGGTACCGCGCCCCGTAAGGGGCGCGGGGAACCGCGCGTTCAACCCCCACCGGCCGGACCGCGTTTCCAGCGGAGCGCTTCGGTTCCGCCGATTCCGCACACGGGCCGTGCCCGGCCCCCTACGGTAGTAACGGTGGCGCAACCCATAAGGAGCATCCGCCCATGCACCATGGCACGCCCGTCCCCGGACGGATCCCGCTCGCGGTGGTCGTGGTGGGGTCCGCCGGCCTGGTGACCCACTGGAGCACGGGCGCCCGCAGACTGTTCGGATACGACCGTGACGAGGCCGTCGGCGCCCCCGCCTCCGACCTCATGCCCATCGGCGGCGCCCTGCACGAGGACCCCGACGACGGCCACCGCGGCACCGGCCTCGACGACTGGCTCGGCCGCGCGCCGGCCGACGGTGCCGGTGGATACCCCAGCGCCGGACGGGCCCGCTCGCACTCCCTCGAGCGCGGGTCCGTCGAGGTGCTGTGGTGGGCCTATCCGCTCGCCGGGCCCGAGGAGCGGCTGCTGGTCCTCGCCGCCGACGCCGAGCCGCTCCATTCCACCGCGCGGGACCAGGTGTTCCCCGGCTTCGCCCCGCACACCGCACTGCCCGGCGGCGAGGACCTCGCCGACCGGCTCCCCGACATCCTGCCCGGCATGGGCCCCGCCCTCAGCGGCCGCATCGTCTCCCAGGTCCTCGAACTGGGCTATCCGGTGCTGGAGTTCAGCCACCACCAGCGGATCCCGGTCACCCCCGACTGGGGCACCCCGAAATACGCGGAGCGCGCGGCCCGGCGTGCCGCCCTTACCGCCACCGCCGTGCCGCGCGCGCAGGCCCCGGGCGCCCCGGCGGACCCCGCCGACGCGCCGGACCTCGAATACGCGGCCGTACGGGAGCGGCTGGAGTTCCTCAACGAGGTCAGCGGCGGCATCGGCACCTCGCTCGACCTGGCCCGCACCATCCGCGAGGTCACCAGCGCCGCCGTGCCCCGCTTCACGGACTTCGCGGGCACGCACCTGCGCGCCGCCGTCCTCGCGGGCGAGGGCTTCCCCGACGGCCCGCCCGACGTCACCACCGTCTGGCACCGCGTCTGGGTCGAGCACAACGACGAGCCGGGCCGCTGGGACGACACCGTGCCCGTCGGCGAGGCCATCGCCTTCCCCGAACACACCCCGTTCTTCCAGTGCATGGTCACCGGCGAGCCCGTGCTCATCCCGCGGATCGGCGAGGAGCTGGCCAACCGCATCTCCGGCCAGTTCGAGAAGCGGGACCTGCGGCCGCTCATCAACGGCAGGTCGATGCTGGTCGTGCCGCTCAAGGCGCGCAATGTCGTGCTCGGCTTCATGGTCCTGATGCGCCGCGACGGGCGCACGCCCTTCGACGACATGGACCGCACGACCGGCGCCGAACTCGCCGCGCGCGCCGGGCTCGTCCTCGACAACGCCCGTATGTACACCTACCAGGAGAACGTCGCCGACACGCTCCAGGACAGCATGCTCCCGCAGCTCACCCCGCGCATGGCGGGGTGCGACACCGCCACCCGCTATCTGCCGGGCACCCGCCTCGGCCGGGTGGGCGGCGACTGGTTCGACAGCATCAAGCTGCCCGGCTCGCGCACCGCCCTCGTCGTCGGCGACGTCATGGGGCACGGCCTGAACTCCGCGGCCATGATGGGCCAGCTGCGCACCGCCGTACAGACCATGGCCGCCCTCGACCTGCCGCCCGAACAACTGCTGCGCAATCTCGACGACCTCGCCCAGCGGCTCGGCGAGCACTATCTGGCCACCTGTCTCTACGCGGTCTACGACCCGATCCGCTCGGAGCTGAGGATCGCCAACGCCGGGCACATCCCGCCCGTGCTCGTCCGGGCCGCGGACGGCCGCAGCGTGCTGCTCGACCTGCCCACGGGCGCGCCCATAGGCGTCGGCGGGGTGGCCTTCGAGGCAGCGACCGTCCCGGTCGCGCCGGGCGACCGGCTGGTGCTGTGCACGGACGGGCTCGTGGAGGTCCGCGGCCAGGACATCGGCGCGGGGCTCGCCGCGCTCTGCGAGTCCGCCGCCCACCCCGCGGCGTCCATGGACGACGCCTGCGACACCATCATCCGCGCCCTCAACACCGGCGACGGCGGCCGTAAGGACGACGTCGCCCTGCTGATGGCCCGGCTCAACGGTATCCCTGCCGAGCACACGGCCGCGTGGGAGCTGGAGCGCGCCCCGGCCGAGGTCCGCCGGGCCCGCCGGCTCGTGCGCGGCCAACTCGCCGAGTGGGGGCTCGAAGCGGCGGCCCCGACCGCCGAGGTCCTGGTCAGCGAGCTCGTCACCAACGCCGTACGGCATACGGAATCACGTCGGCTGGGCCTCCGCCTGGTGCGTACGGACGTGCTGCTCTGCGAGGTCACCGACGAGGACCACACGCTGCCCGCGCTGCTGGGCCCCGGCCTCGGCGAGGAGTCCGGGCGCGGGCTCAGGGTGGTGAGCGGCCTCGCGCGCGAGTGGGGCGCGAGCCACACGGGCCGGGGCAAGGCGGTGTGGTTCGAGCAGTCGCTGGTCAGTGCCGCCCGCTCCGGATCGAACGTCCGGTGAAGGAACGGGCACGGTAGCCGCAGGGATCTTGCCCCGGCGTGCCGGGTGGCGGTAGTCAAGATCATGACGATCCGTCATACCGGCTACCCGGGAGCGTGTATGAGCACATCGCAGCAGTACGCCGAGGCATGGGAAGGCTTCTGGAGGGAGACCTCCGACGTCCCGGGCGACGCGATCTGGGACGCGGATCCCTCGCTGACGGCGGTCCCGCACCTGGAGTTGCTCGCGCCGCACGCCGACGCCGCCCTGCCGATCGTCGACCTCGGCTGCGGCAACGGCACCCAGACCCGCCACCTCGCCACCTGCTTCCCGCGCGCCGTCGGCGTGGACCTCTCGGCGGCGGCCGTCGAGCACGCGCGCCGCGCGGATGCCGAGGGCGTGGCGGAGTTCGAGCAGCTCGACCTGACGGACACCGACGGGGTGCGCGCGCTGCACGCCCGGATCGGGGACGCCAACGTCTATATGCGGGCGGTGATCCACCAGAGCCGCCCCGAGGACCGGCCTGCGGTCGCGCGGGCGGTCGCGGAACTGACCGGCGCGCGGGGCCGCGCCTTCGTGGTCGAGCTGACCGAGGCGGCGAAGGAGGTGCTGGCGGAGGCCGTCCTCCGTCCTGACGGGCCGTCACCCAAGGGCAGCCGCGTGATCAAACACGGCCTGCGCCCCGCGGAGGTGGCGGACGGCGAGGTTCCCCGACTGCTCCGGGAGGCGGGCCTCGCCATCCTCGCCGAGGGGGCCACCACGCTCGCGATGACGGAGTTCCGGGAGGACGGCGAGCGGGTCGTGCTGCCGGCCCGGTGGTTCGTGACAAGCCGCGCGGTCTGAGCGCCCGTCCCGGCCGGCTCGGTGAAGTCCGGTGCGGTTCGGTGGCGTTCCGGAGGGACGCGGGAACCGTGACGCCGCGCGGGCGCGGCCGGTCGGGCCGCACCCGCGAATGACGAACCGGACTTCCGCCGGAGCGCTCAGGCGGCATCCGGACTGTCGCCCGCCAGCAGGAGCTGCGGCACCTGCGTGAACGTCCAGCCCGATCCCGACCGCACCAGCACCCACACCAGATCGAAGCGCGCGTCGGGCCAGTCCTTCGGCGGGGAGGGCCGCACCTCCCCGCCCAGTCCTTTCACGATCTCCGGAATGGCGTTGTGCTCCCACGAGACCAGCGTGCAGCCGTGCCGCGTGGCGAGCTCCTTGGCCAGCGCCTTCTCGTCACCCGTGCGGTACGTGACGTTCGTCCGCACACCCAGCTTCGCCGCCACCGCCGTGACCGTCTCGCTCGGCCGCAGCCCCTTCGCCCCCGGGTGCGGGCCCGCGGCGTAGACGGCGTCCGGGCGCCGCAGCCCCTTGCGCGGCTCCCCGCCCTCGGGGGCGAACAGCGTCACCAGCGCGCCCGCCCGCTGCCAGCCGCGCACGAGCAGGGCGTGGTCGTTCTGCTCGCCGTCCTCGGTGATGCCGAAGGGCGGCTTCTTCCCGTTCTCCTTCGGCTTCTCGCCGTGCCGGATGATCATGATCATGTCCGTTCCGGAACTGGCCGGACCGGCGGAGGAGTCGGACGACGCGGCCGAAGCCTTGCCACCGCCCTTGCCGCAGGCGGCCGACAGCGACCCGGCCGCGGTCACCAGCCCGCCGAACGTGATCATCCGCAGCAGAGTACGGCGGGGTGCCACCGGGGCGTTGTCCATGAGCGGGCTCCTTATGGGTGAGGGCGCGTCGGCTCCGTGCGCGCCGCCAGGGTGACCTGTACCCCGGTTTCCCCCGGACAGGTGATGGCCCGGGGGAGCGCGTGGACCGATTCTGGACGAAGGCGGACGGGAGTCCGGCGCGGGGGTCCCCACGCGCGAGCGCGGCACGGTCGAGGGAGAAGATCTGGTGTTCCCGTGGAACAGCCGGCGGCGGGCTCGCCGCACCGTGTTCGCGGCCGTCGCGGCCCTGGCGCTCACCACCGCGGTGAGCGCCCCCGCGGCGGGCACCGCCGCCCCCGCCGACTGCCTGGCGCGCACCTCGCTCGGCGCGGTGCAGGGCGCCGGGAAGGGCGGCGTGTGCGCCTACCTCGGCGTGCCGTACGCCGCGCCGCCCACCGGCGCCCGCCGCTTCCGGCCGCCCGAGCCGCCCGCCGCCTGGCAGGGCACCCTCCCGGCCGGCAAGGCGAAGCCGCCGTGCCCCCAGGACTTCTCCGACGGCGACGGCAGCGGCGTGGAGGACTGCCTGCACGTCGACGTGTGGTCCTCCCGCGCGCCCGGCGCCCACAAGCCCGTCATGGTCTTCCTGCACGGCGGGGAGGACATCTACGAATCCGCGAGCGACGCCCTGGACGACGGCGCCGCCCTCGCGGCACGCGGTGACGCGGTCGTCGTCTCGGCCGACTACCGCCTGGGCATCCTCGGCTGGACCGAACTCGGCGGCCTGGACCGCTCGTACGCCGGATCCGGCAACAACGGCCTGCGGGACGAGGCCGCCGCGCTCTCCTGGGTGCACGACCACGTCCGCGACTTCGGCGGCGACCCGGGCGACGTCACCGTCTTCGGGCAGTCGGCCGGTGCCGTCTCCGTCGACGCGCTGCTCGCGGGGGACCGGCCGGAGCGCCTCTTCCGCCGCGCCATCGCCGAGAGCGGCCCCGCGAACGCCGTGCACACCGCCCACTCGGCGCGGACGGCGGCCGAGCGCGTCTTCACGCTCGGCGGCATCCGCGGCGTCGGCGATCTCAACGCCCTGTCCACGCGGCAGATCCTGGAGCTCCAGCAGAAGGCCCGGGCCGGCCTGCCGGGATTCTCCGGCGCCGTGTTCTTCGCGCCGTACATCGACGGCTCACTGGTCCCCGGCCCCGTCGTCGACCGGATCACCGCGGGCAGCGCCCGTAACGTCGACGTCATGGCCGGCACCAACACGAACGAGACCGACTTCTGGGCGCTGTTCACCCCCGACCTGCTCAAGCTCCCGCTCCGCTCCTACCCCTTCTTCCCGCCCGTGCTCGCGGACCGCAAGCAGCGGATGTACGACGTCTACGCCGCGGACCGCCCCGGGCTGAGCGAGGGCCGGGTGGTGAACGCCATGCTCACCGACCAGTTGGAGCGGGTGCCCACGCTCCGGCTCGCCGAGGCCCAGTCCCGCTGGCGCCCCACCTACGTCTACCAATTCGACTGGCACGTCCCGTATGCGACGGGTGTGCCGGACGCCCAGAACCTGGGCGCGATGCACCAGTTGGAGATGCCCTTCGTCTTCGGCAACCTCGACCTCGGGTGGGTGCCGCGCGGGCCCGCGACCGTCAGCGCCCAGCGGCCCGCCCTGACGCGCCTGTCGCACGCGATGACGGACGCCTGGGCGGCCTTCGCCCGCCTCGGCACCCCCGGCTGGCGCCCGTACCGGACCACGGACCGGGCCACGCTGATCTGGAACCTGACGCCCCGCGTCGAGCGCGCCCCGCTGGAGAAGGAGCGCGCCCTGTGGGACGACTACTCCTTCCCCTCCCAGGACTCATGAGCACGCCGAGTTGATCCGCCCGCCTGACCGGATCGTTCCGCATCGGGTCCCGATCATGCCTTGGCGCGGGGCCGCGCGGCGCCGAGGATGAGGGCATGAACAGCGCACTCCTCGTCATCGATGTCCAGGAATCCTTCCGGCAGCTGCCCAACTGGGCGGCCGTGTCCAACCCCGGCATCGTCGGCCAGGTCGACCGCCTGGTCGCGGCCGCCCGCGCCAAGGGCGACCTCGTCGTCTGGGTGCTCCACCACGAGCCGGGCACCGGCAATGTCTTCGACCCCGCCCTCGGCTTCACCCGCCCCATCGAAGGGCTGCGGCCCCTCGACGGGGAGCCCGTCATCGCCAAGACCTCGCACAACGCCTTCACGACGACCAACCTCCAGCAGCTGCTGACCGAACGCGGCATCCGCGAGGTGGTCGTCAGCGGCATCCGCACCGAGCAGTGCTGCGAGACCAACGCCCGCGTCGCCTCCGACCTCGGCTACGGCGTCACCTTCGTCACCGATGCCACCGCCACCCACCCCATCGAGCACCGGGACGCCCCGGAGGGCCGGAGCCTGGACGAGATCCTGGCCGACCCCCGTACCCTGGGCACGGACGCGATCGTCGCCCGTACCGAGTACGTGCTCGCCGGCCGCTTCGCCAGGATCGCCACCGTCGAGGAGCTGACCGGATCGTGACACGGGTCGTCTTCCTGCTCGTCCCGCAGCTGCATCTGCTGGATCTCGCCGGGCCCGCCCAGGTCTTCTCCACGGCGGCCGACCTCGGCCACGGATACACCATCGGATACGTGGCCGAGCGGGAAGACGTCCCCACCGCCCAGGACGTGACACTGCGGGCGGCCACCGAATGGCCCGAGCTGACCGCCGACGACCTCGTCTTCGTCCCGGGCTGGCGCTCGCGTGGCTTCCGGGAGAACGGGGGGCTCTCGGAAGCCACGCTGGAGCGGCTGGTCGCGCACCACGCCGCGGGCGGCACCGTGGCCAGCGTCTGCGCGGGCGCGGACGCCCTCGGCAGGGCGGGCCTGCTCGACGGCCGCCGCTGCACCACCCACCACGACCTCCAGGACGAACTCGCCCGGCGCCACCCCCGGGCGAGGGTCGTCCGCGACGTGCTCTACGTCATCGACGGCCGCGTCGTCACCTCCGCCGGGATCGCGAGCGGCATCGACCTCTCGCTGCACCTCCTGGCCGCCCGGCACGGACCCGCCGTGGCCGCCCGCGTCGCGCGCTCCATGGTTGTCCACGCCCGCCGCAACGGCGACGAGCAGCAGGCCAGCGCCATGCTGCGGCACCGTGCCCACATCGTCGACGCCGTCCACCACGCGCAGGACCTCATCGACGCCCGCTTCACCGACCGGCTGGGCCTCACCGAACTGGCGGCCGCCTGCGGCCTCAGCGAACGCACCCTCACCCGCCGCTTCACCGCCGCCACCGGCCTCACCCCCCTGCGGTACCAGCAGGAACTGCGCGTCGAGCGCGCCGAACACCTCATGGCCCAGGGCTCGACCTCGGAGGCGGCGGCCCGCGCGGTCGGCTTCCAGGACGCGCGGATGCTGCGCCGCCTCCGCGGCCGGCCGGAGCTCCGGCCGGCCGCCGAGCCGGTCAGCTGGTGAACTTCACGCTGCGCGCCGCGACGTTCCCGACCGCGGCACGCGGCGCGAGCGTGCCCAGCCGCCTGACGCAGCGGTTGTCGGAGTAGTAGAGGACCCGGCTGTTCGTCCCGTTGCTGATCTGACGGACCGTGGTGTGCTCGCCGGAGAGCAGCTCGACGCACTTGCCCGCGGGCGGGTTCTCGGTGCGCCGCTGCACCTTCTCGTGCAGACAGACCGTGTCCGCCGCGCCGGTTCCCGGCTGGCACCGGTCGTACTCCACGGTCAGCGCGCCGTTCGCGGCCCGCGCGTCCGGGCAGAGCGCGACGACGAGCAGCAGGACGGGCGCGACGGCGCCCAGGGCACGGCGGATACGCATGGGGAATCCCCTCACGAAGCGGTGGACTTGGTGCCCACCAGCTATCCACGCCACGCGGCCCGCGCGCGGGGATTCACTCGTCGGTGGGCGCTGCGCCGCGCCGCCGAACGGGCCTTCGCGCAGGCGGCCTTGGCCGGGGCGGGCCGGGACCGGCGGCTCCCTCGTCCGTGAGCCGCGCCAGAAATACTCGCTGACACCCGTGCGCCCCCCACCGCCCTGCGATAAGACTTGTCGCATGGTGAAGATCCTGATCTCCGCGGACATGGAAGGCGCCACCGGTGTCACCTGGCCCGCCGACGTGCTGCCGGGCACCCCGCAGTGGGAGCGCTGCCGCCATCTGTTCACCTCCGACGTCAACGCCGCGATCCTCGGGTTCTTCGACGGCGGCGCCGACGAGGTCCTCGTCAACGAGGCCCACTGGAGCATGCGCAACCTCCTGCTGGAGAAGCTGGACGAGCGCGCCGAGATGCTCACCGGCAAGCACAAGTCGCTGAGCATGGTCGAGGGCGTGCAGCACGGCGACGTGGACGGGATCGCCTTCGTCGGCTATCACGCGGCCGCGGGCGCCGAGGGCGTGCTCGCGCACACCTATCTGGCCAATTCGCTCACCGGCGTATGGGTGGACGGCACGCGGGCCAGCGAGGGGTTGCTCAACTCTCTGGTCGTCGCGGAATACGGTGTGCCCGTGGTACTGGTGACGGGTGACGACCGGACCTGCGAGGACGCCAAGGGCTATGCCCCGGCGGCCCGTTCCGTCGCCGTCAAGGACTATGTGTCGCGGTACGCGGCGGTGTGCCGCACCCCGGCGCGTACGGCTGATCAGATCCGGACGGCGGCGCGGGAGGCGGTGGCGCTCGCCGTGCGGCACGAACCGGTGCGCCGCGGGCCCGTCGGCATGGAGCTCGAATTCGACGCCGAGCACCTCGCCGGGGCCGCCACGTGCGTGCCGGGCGTCGAGCAGAGCGGCGAGCGCCGGGTCGCCTACACCACGCCGACCATGTACGAGGGCATTCGCTGCTTCAAAGCGGTCACGACCGTCGTGTCGGCCGCCGTGGAGGAAGAATATGGCTGACACCCGGGCAGGCACCCGAGCGGAGCGGGTCGACGGGCGGGCGCTGGACGAAGCGGTGCGCTTCACTTCGGAGCTGATCCGCATCGACACCACCAACCGCGGCGGCGGGGACTGCCGGGAGCGCCCGGCGGCCGAGTACGTGGCCGAGCGGCTGGGCGAGGCGGGCCTCGAACCCGTACTGCTGGAGAAGGCGCCCGGCCGGACGAACGTCGTCGCCCGGATCGCCGGCACCGACCCGGACGCGGAGGCCCTGCTCATCCACGGCCACCTGGACGTGGTGCCCGCGGAACCCGCCGAGTGGACCGTCCACCCCTTCTCGGGCGAGGTGCGCGACGGCGTGGTGTGGGGCCGCGGCGCGATCGACATGAAGAACACGGACGCGATGGTCCTGGCGGTCGTCCGGGCGTGGGCGCGGGCCGGGGTCCGGCCGCGCCGGGACATCGTGCTGGCCTTCACCGCGGACGAGGAGGACACCGGGGTCTTCGGGTCCGCGTTCCTCGCGGGCGAGCACCCCGGCCTGTTCGAGGGCTGCACGCAGGCCATCGGGGAGTCCGGCGCGTACACCTTCCACGCCGGGCCGCGGCTGACGCTCTATCCGGTGGCGGCGGGGGAGCGGGGCACGGCCTGGCTCAGGCTGACCGCGCGGGGCAGGGCCGGCCACGGCTCCAAGGTCAACACGGAGAACGCCGTCAGCGCGCTCGCCGCCGCCGTCGCCCGTATCGCCGGCCACCGGTGGCCGCTGCGGCTCACTCCGACCGTGCGGGCGGCGCTGGTGGAGATCGCGGCGCTGCACGGCATCGACGCCGACCCGGACAGCCCCGACTTCGACGTGGAGGGCCTGCTCGGCAAGCTCGGCCCGGCCGCCGCGCTGCTCGCCCCGACGCTGCGCAACAGCGCCAACCCGACGATGCTGAACGCCGGCTACAAGGTCAACGTCATCCCCGGGACGGCCGTCGGGCATGTGGACGGCCGGACGGTGCCGGGCGGCGAGGAGGAGTTCGCCGCCACCCTGGACGAGCTCACCGGGCCGGAGGTGAGCTGGGACTTCCACCACCGCTACGACGCTCTGCAAGCCCCCGTCGACGTGCCGCTGTTCGACCGGATGCGGGCGGCCGTCGAGCGCTTCGACCTCGACGGGCACGTGGTGCCGTTCTGCATGTCGGGCGGCACCGACGCCAAGCAGTTCGCCACCCTGGGCATCGTCGGCTACGGCTTCGCGCCGGTCCGGCTGCCGGCCGGTTTCGACTACCAGTCGCTCTTCCACGGGGTCGACGAGAGGGTCCCGGTCGACGGGCTGCACTTCGGGGTCCGGGTGCTCGACGACTTCCTCATGGACCTCTGAACCACCTGTATTTCTCGGCTTTCCCAGCTTTCTCCGCGCTGACGCTCAGCGCGGACCCGAAGGACAAGGAGACGTGACGGACATGGTGTCCACGGCGCCCTACGGAGCCTGGCAGTCCCCGATCGACGCCGGGCACGCGGCCCATTCCGGAGGCCGGCCCGATGCCCTGGGCATGGTCGGTGACGAGGTGTGGTGGGTGGAGCCACGCCCGGCGGAGGGCGGCCGGTACGCCCTGGTGCGGCGGCGGCCCGACGGTACCGAGTCGTCGGTGCTGGCGGTGCCGTGGAACGTCCGCAGCCGGGTCATCGAGTACGGCGGCGGCCCCTGGGCGGCGGTGCCCCGGGACGAGGGCGGGCCGCTGGTGGTGTTCACGCACTTCGCCGACCAGCGGCTGTACGCCGTCGAGCCCGACGCGCCGGGCGGCGCGGAGCCCCGGCCGCTGACCCCGCTGTCCCCGGTCGGCGGGGGGCTGCGCTGGGCGGATCCCGTGCTCGTCGTCGAGCGCGGCGAAGTGTGGTGTGTGCTGGAGGAGTTCACGGGCGAGGGCCCCACCGACGTCCGCAGGGTGATCGCCGCCGTGCCTCTGGACGGGTCGGCCGCCGGTGACCGGTCCGCGGTGCGCGAGCTCACCGACGACGCGCACCGCTTCGTGACCGGACCGCGCCTCTCCCCGGACGGCGGGCGCGCGGCCTGGATCGCCTGGGACCACCCGCGGATGCCCTGGGACGGCAGCGAGCTGAAGACCGCCCGGATCACCGACGGCGGCTTCGCCGAGGTGCGTACGCTCCTGGGCGGACCGCGGGAGTCCGTCGCCCAGGTGGAGTGGGCGGCGGACGGCGCCCTGATCGCCGCGACCGACCGCAGCGGCTGGTGGAACCTGCACCGGGTGGACGCGGACAGCGGACGGAGCGTCAATCTCTGTGACCGCGAGGAGGAGTTCGCGGGACCGCTGTGGCGCACGCACCAGCGCTGGTTCGCACCGCTGGCCGGCGGGCTGATCGCGGTGCTGCACGGCAAGGGCGCCGCGGTGCTCGGCATACTCGACCCGGCGACCGGCGAGGTCGCCGACGCGGCCGGGCCCTGGACGGAGTGGGCCCCGGCCCTGGCGGTGAGCGGCACCCGCGTCGTCGGGGTGGCCGCGAGCGACCGCACCTCGTACGAGGTGGTGGAGCTCGACACCCGCACCGGCCGGGCCCGTGCGATCGGGGCCCGCCACACCGACGCCGTGGACCCCGCCTACTACCCCCGGCCGCGGGCCCGCACCTTCACCGGGCCGGGCGGCCGGGAGATCCACGCCCACGTCCACCCGCCGCACAGCCCCGACCACGCCGCGCCCGAGGGGGAGCTGCCGCCGTTCGTGGTGTGGGCGCACGGCGGTCCCACCAGCCGCTCCCCGCTCGTGCTCGACCTGGAGATCGCCTATTTCACCTCGCGCGGCATCGGGGTCGCCGAGGTGAACTATGGCGGTTCGACCGGCTACGGCCGGGCCTACCGCGAGCGGCTGCGCGAGGCGTGGGGCACGGTCGACGTCGAGGACTGCGCGGCCGTCGCCGAGGCGCTGGCCGAGGAGGGCACGGCCGACCGGGCCCGGCTGGCGATCCGCGGTGGCAGCGCGGGCGGCTGGACGGCGGCGGCGTCGCTCGTCTCCACCGGCCTCTACGCCTGCGGCACCATCGCGTATCCGGTGCTGGACCTGCTGACCTGGGCGGCGGACGGGACGCACGACTTCGAGTCCCGCTACGCGGAGTCGCTGGTGGGCTCGCCGACGGAGCGGCCCGAGCGCTGCCGCGAGCGGTCGCCGCTGTACGGCGCGGCCCGGATCTCGGCGGCCTTCCTGCTGCTCCAGGGGCTGGAGGACCCCATCTGCCCGCCCGGGCAGAGCGAGCGGTTCGTGGCGGCGATGGCCGGGCGGGGGGTCCCGCACGCGTACCTCACCTTCGAGGGGGAGGGGCACGGCTTCCGGCGCGCCGAGACGCTGGTCCGCGCGCTGCGCGCCGAACTGTCCCTCTACGCCCAGACCTTCGGGGTCGACGTGCCCGGCGCATCCGTCCTGGAACTCAGGAAGTGAGTCGGTGACGAACCGTAACCAAGCGAGGTTCCCCCTATAAGCAAGGGGGTGAGGTTAGCCCAACCTAAGTCAATACGGACGCCGCCGCACCGAGCGTGCCGACCGGCGCGCTTCGGCCGAAACTGTCATGCAAGGTAAGGCTTACCTTGCTTCGCATGGGAATCGAGGGAACCGTCGTGCAGCAGCCAGAACTCCCCGGCCGCGTAGCGCTGGTGACCGGCGCCGGCCAGGGCATAGGCGAGGCCGTGACGCGCGCTCTCGTGGCACAGGGAGCGCGCGTCGCGGCCCTCGACCGGACCCCGGACGGCATCGAGCGCCTCGAAGCCGAATTCGGCACCGCCACCGGCACCGCCCACACCGCCGACGTCGCCGACAGCACCGCCGTCGAGGCCGTCGTCGACGAGGTCGAGCGCACCATGGGCCCGCTCGCGATCCTCGTCAACGTCGCCGGGGTGCTCCACGCGCCCCCCGTCATCGGCATCACCGACGAGGTCTGGGAGCGGACCTTCGCTGTCAACTCCACCGGCGTCTTCGTCGCCTCACGGGCCGTCGCCCGCAGGATGGGCGAACGCCGCGCCGGATGCATCGTCACGGTCGGCTCCAACGCCGCGGGCGTGCCGCGCACCAGCATGGCCGCGTACGCCGCCTCCAAGGCCGCCGCCACCATGTTCACCAAGTGCCTCGGCCTGGAGCTGGCCCGCAGCGGCGTCCGCTGCAACGTCGTCTCGCCCGGCTCCACCGACACCGCCATGCAGCGCGACCTGTGGACCGACGACGAGGCGCCCCGGCGCATCGTCGAGGGCGACCCCGAGAGCTACCGCGTCGGCATCCCGCTCGGCCGCATCGCCGAGCCCGCCGACATCGCCGAGGCCGTCACCTTCCTGGTCTCCGACCGCGCCCGGCACATCACCATGCACGACCTCTACGTCGACGGCGGCGCCACGCTGCGCGCCTGACGGCACGTCACCTGGCACGCCCCTCCGCCCCGACCGGCAGGAGGAGACCGGCCGGACCGGCCCGGCGGCGGATCCGCGCGCACAGCACGAGCCCGGGCGGCGGACCCCGCGCCGCCCCGAGGGGCGGCGCCGCACCCGGCGCGGCCCGAGCGCACCACACACACGCCCGGTGGGACCCACCGGAGGAATGGAGCACCAGGTGACCACGGTTGACCACGTCGCGGTCCGGCCGAGCGGGCCCGCCGCTCATCCGGACGGCTGCCCCGCCGCGGCACCCGGGACACCCGGTCACCGCACCGGCGGGGCCGTCGGCACCGTCGGCGCCGCGACCTCGCTCCTCGACGCCTACGAACCCGGCCGCGCCCGCTTCTTCGCCTCCCCGACCCGCACCCTGCTGGCCCACGGCGAACGGGCCAGGGTGCCGCACGGCGACACCCCCCTCGCCCGCCGCGTCACCGAGACACTCGACGCCCAGCGGCTCGCCGGCCACCGGACACCCCTCGTCGTCGGCACCGTGCCCTTCGACCCCACCGCGCCCGCCGAACTCGCCGTGCCCGAGGCCGTCCGCTGGGCACCCGCGCTCGCCGACGACCCGCTGATCGCCCTGCACGCCGCCGCCCGCTGGGACATCAGACCCGTGCCGGGACCCGCCGCCTACGGCGCCGCCGTCGCCGAGGCCGTACGCCGCATGAAGCGCGGCGACTTCGCCAAGGTCGTCCTCGCCCGCACCCTGGAGCTGCGCTCCGACCGCGAACTCGACCTCCCCGCCCTCCTCCAGCGGCTCGCCCGCCGCGACCCCGGCGGCTACACCTTCGCCGTGCCGTCCGGCCCCGGCCGCACCCTGCTCGGCGCCAGCCCCGACCTCGCCGAGGACGTCCGGCGGGCCGCCGCCCTCCTCCAGTCGGAGAAGGACCTGCACGAGCACTCCGTCGTCGTCGACGCCGTCCGCGACGCGCTCGCCCCCTACTGCCGCACCCTCGACGTGCCCCTGCGCCCCACGCTCGTACGCACCGCCGCCATGTGGCACCTCTCCACGACCATCGGCGGCGAACTCGCCGACCCCGCCGTCTCCGCACTGGAGCTGGCCGCGGCCCTGCACCCCACGCCGGCCGTCTGCGGCACCCCCACCCGCACCGCCCGCGAGGTCATCGGCGAGCTGGAGCCCTTCGACCGCGGCCACTTCACCGGCATGGTCGGCTGGGGCGACGCGAACGGCGACGGCGAATGGGTCGTCACCATCCGCTGCGCCGAGGCCGAGGAGCGCACCCTGCGGCTCTACGCGGGCGCGGGCGTCGCCGACCGCTCGTCCCCGGAGGCCGAGACCGCCGAGACCGGTGCCAAGTTCCGTACGTTCCTCGACGCCGTCGGCGCGAACCACCAGGAGGCCGCCCGATGAGCGCCCGGCCGGGCACCGACGACGCCCCCGGGCTACCCGGCTGAGTACGCCGAGCGCTCTGTATCCATGCCCGCCGGGAGAGCAGGGCCTTCCCGGACCGTTTGACCGGCGTCGAAGCCACAACATGAGCCGACCGCTCCAGAACCACTACTCTGGATCATCGGGAAAGGGCGGGGCTGGGGAGCACCGAATACCGCCGGACAAGGAGCCATCCCATGACCATCGAGCCCCGAGTCCTCGGCGACGACCCACTCCCCGCCCCCTGGACCTCCGGCCCGCCTCGCACCTGGCTGCTACGGATCGACGACCGGCCACAGCCGTACGCCCACACCCTCGACGCCCAAGAGCAGGCCCGCGCCGCCGCCTTCGCCAGGGAGAACCTCCGCGCTCGCTACATCGCCAGCCACCTCGCCCTGCGCCGACTGCTCGGCGCGTATCTCGGGATGGAGCCGGGCGCCGTCGAGCTGACGCGTGAGCCGTGTCCTGGCTGTGGAGGCCCGCACGGCCGTCCCGCCGCGGTCGGCGCGCGCTTTCACTTCAACTTGTCGCACGCCGGTGACCTGGCGTTCATCGCCTTCGCGGACACTCCGGTCGGGGCGGACGTGGAGCGGGAGCAACCGGCCGGGGTCGCGGCCGAGGTGGCGCGGATGCTCCATCCCGACGAGCGGGCCGAGCTCGCGGCGCTGGCGGCGGCGGAGCTTCCGGTGGCGTTCGCGCGCTGCTGGACGCGCAAGGAGGCGTATCTCAAGGGTCTGGGAACGGGCCTGTCCGAGAGCCCGACCAAGACCTACGTCGGCACGGCCCGTACCCCGTCACCACCGCCGGGCTGGACCCTGACGGACATCGAGGTGGACCACGGCTACGCGGCGGCGATCGCGGTGGCGACGGGCTGAGGCACCGCACCCAGGTCCGGCGGCAAGGATTGTCAGTGGGTGCCCATACGCTCGAAGAGCACCGGTGCCCGCCCTGACGAGGAGTCCGCATGAGCGCGTCCGACACGACCGCACCCGACGCGATGATGGCCGACATCGGCCGCGGCATCGAGTGGGGGCAGAGCGGCGAACGGGAGCGGGCCCGCGGCCTGTTCGCCGAGCTGTGGGAGCGGATCGGCCCCGACGGTGACGCCCTGCACCGCTGTGCGCTCGCGCACTCGATGGCCGATGTCCAGGACGACGTCCGCGAGGAGCTCGCCTGGGATCTGCGCGCGCTCGAGGCGGCCGATCTGATCACGGACGAACGGGCGCGCCAGGCAGGCCTGGCGAGCCCGGTGGCCGCCTTCTACCCCTCGCTGCACCTCAACCTCGCAGAGGCGTACCGCAAGCTCGGCGACCTCGACCGGGCGCGCGACCACCTCAGGCGAGGCCGGGCCGCGGCGGGTGAACTCGGCGACGACGGCTACGGAAAAATGATCAAGGACGGCCTGAGCCGCCTCGCGGACCGCCTCGCCGCGGGCCCGCCGGCGGACGTCATAGGCTGGATCGCGTAGATCGTACAAACCCACCGAACCGGGCGGAGACATCACGTGAGCAAGCAGACCGGGTCCGCCCGGCAGGTCGTCGCCGCTGCCCTGACCGGAAGCGCGGCGACGCTGGAGGAGGTCCTCGGGCCCCTCGGCCCGGAAGGCTGGGTCGCCCTCGACCTCGGCGTGCGGACCGTGGCTTGGTACCAGCACGGCGGGCTGCCGTCCAACTCCTGGGCGCGGGCCGGTGAGCGGCCCGCGAACGAGGCCTCGCTCGCCGTGGCCCTGTGCCACCCCGACGGGCGGGTCCGCCAGGCCGCCCTCGCGGCGGCCGCGTCCGTGCCGGCCCTGCTGCCCCTGGCCGTGGTGCGCTGCGCGGACTGGGTGGCGCCGGTCCGTGAGGACGCGCGGGCGCTGTTCCGCGCGGCCCTGTCCGCCGCGACGCCGCGGGCCGTGGCCGAAGTGACGGCCGTGGCGCTGCGGGTGGCCGGGCGACGGCATGGAGCGTACGCCCGCGACCTGCTCACCGAGTTCCTGCGGTCCGCCGGCCAGGAGCTGATCGCTACCCTGACGGCAAGTCAGGACCGGGCCACCGGCCGGCTCGGGTACCGGATCGCGATCGGTCAGGGGCGGTTCTCCGCGACCGGGCTCGCGCGGATCGCGGCCACGCACGGGGACGTCGTCGTGCAGGACCTCTGCGCCGACGCCGCGCTCGCCCGAGCCGCCACGGCCGGGCAGTACGCGGAGATCGTCGGCCCGCTGCTGGGCTCCCGGCACTCGCGGGTGCGGGCCGCCGGGGTGACCGCGCTCAACCGGACCGGAGGCGTCGAGGAGGCCGCGGCGTTCCTCACCGACCGCTCGGGCATGGTGCGCGCCTGCGCCCGGTGGGTGCTGCGGCAGCACGGCGTCGATCCGCTGCCGCGCTACCGCGCGATATGCGCGGGCCCGCCCGGGGCCGTCAGGCCCGGGGCCGTCAGGCCCGGAGCCGTCGCCGGTCTGGGGGAGAGCGGCGCGAAGGCGGACGCCGAACTGCTGCGCCGCCTGCTGGCGCACCCGGTCGCGGCGATACGGGCCCGCGCGGTCGCCGGGCTGCGCGGGCTCGGCGCGGTGGAACCGGAGCAGCTGTCCCCGCTGCTGACGGACCCGTCGGCGGCTGTGGTGCGTGAGGCGTCCGTCGCCCTCGTGCCCGACGCCACGCGGCTGTCCGAACTCCTGCTGTGGGAGCGGCTGGCGCCCGACCGGCCACGGCACGTACGGACCGCTGCCTACCGCCTGCTGTCCGCGCACCGCGGCACGGTCGAACTGCGCTGCCATCTGACGCTGTTGGACGACGAGGACCCGCGCCTGCGCGCCCAGGCCCGCGCCGCCGCGATCCGCTGGACCCCCGGGTACGGCGCCTCGGCGCCCGCGGCCCTCTCCTCGTCCGAGCGCGCGCACCTCGACGCGCTGATCGACCGGTCCGCGCCCCTTCTGGACAGCGCGACCATGGCGCGGCTGCGCTGGTATGTGAAGTCCGGGCGCTGAACCCGGGCTCCTGTGGCACCCCGCCGCGTCACAGGGTGTCGTGCGCGTACGGGATCGGACACGAGCTTCCGGTTCATGATCAAATCTGGGGCGAAGCCCGTACCGGAAGTCCCAGGGGGGACCGATCATGAGCAACACCGGTCGTACGGCGTCCATCGGGCGCCGCAGTCTGCTGACCGGAGGCGTCGCCGCCGGCGGTGCCGCCATCGCCGCGGCCGTGCCCACGCGCGCGCAGGCCGCCCCGCCGCCGGGGATACCGGCGCCCGCGGCGGTGACGGTCACGCCCGGGGACGCCCGCTACGCGGACCTCGTCCGCGGCATCAACCAGCGGTGGGCCGGCACGCCCGAGTACGTCCGCCTGGTCACCTCCACGGAGCAGGTCGTGAGCGCCGTCCAGGAAGCCGTCTCGGCCGGGAAGCGGATCGCCGTCCGCAGCGGTGGCCACTGCTACGAGGACTTCGTCTTCAACAAGGACGTGAAGGCCGTCATCGACATGTCCGCGATGACGGAGGTCTACTTCGACCCCTCCCGCCGGGCGTTCGCGGTGGAGGCGGGGGCGTCGAACCTCGCGGTGTACGAGACGCTGTACAAGATGTGGGGCGTGGGGCTGCCCGCGGGCTCGTGCTATTCCGTCAGCGCGGGCGGGCACATATCCGGCGGCGGCTACGGCCTGCTCTCGCGGCAGCACGGACTCACCGTCGACCATCTCTACGGCGTCGAGGTCGTCGTGGTCGACAAGAAGGGGACCGCGCGGGCGGTCGTGGCGACCCGGGAGCCGGACGACCCCAACCGGGAGCTGTGGTGGGCCCACACCGGTGGCGGTGGCGGCAACTTCGGTGTGATCACGCGGTATTGGCTCCGGTCCCCCGGTGTCACCGGAAGCGACCCCTCCACCCTGCTGCCCAGGCCGCCGTCCGAGGTGTTCGTCCACGCCACGGCTCTGGAGTGGGACGATCTCGACGAGGCGTCCTTCACCAGGCTGCTGAAGAACTGGGGCACGTGGCACGAACGCAACAGCGCCCCCGACTCGCCGTACAACGCTCTCTTCGGCCTGCTGAAGCTGACGCACCGCTCGGCCGGGCAGGTCGGTCTGCTCACGCAGGTGGACGCCACCGTGCCGGGCGCGCGCCGCATGCTCGACGACTATCTGACGGCGATTCACGACGGTGTGGGCAGCACGCGCCGGGCGATGACCCGGCGCATGGGCGAGCACGCGCCGATGCCGGAGTTCTCCGCGCCGCGGCGGCTGCCGTGGTTCCTGGCGACCGACTCGCTCAGCGGTACCAACCCGATGCTGCGCGGCAAGTACAAGTCCGCGTACATGCGCAAGGGTTTCACCGACGCCCAGATCAAGGCCCTCCACCGGCATCTGTCCCGCACGGACTACACCAACCCGAACGCCCTGGTGCAGGTCGACTCCTACGGCGGCCGCATCAACGCCGTCGCGCCCGCCGACACGGCGGTGGCCCAGCGCGACTCGGTGCTCAAGCTCCAGTACCAGACGTACTGGACCGACCCCGCCGAGGACGCCCGCCACCTGACGTGGATCCGCGAGCTGTACCGCGACGTCTACGCCGGGACCGGCGGTGTGCCCGTCCCCGACGACGTCAACGACGGCTGCTACGTCAACTACCCGGACACGGACCTGGGCGACCCGGCCTGGAACACCTCCGCGACGTCGTGGGCGCGGCTGTACTACAAGGGCAACTACCCGCGCCTGCAGCGCGTCAAGGCGGTCTGGGACCCGGGGAACGTGTTCCGGCACACCCAGTCCGTACGCCTGCCGTAGCGGCGGCCGGCGGGTCCCGCCGCTCGGCCGCGAGCAGGCGGGAATCCGCCGGACCGCGCCCGGCTCATCCGTCCATCCGTATCACGCCGTCCCGCGAGGTGGGGGCGGCCCAGGCGCTCAGGCCCAGTTTTCCCGTCGTGCCGAGGTCGATCGTCTCGGGGACGTTCTGCCGGGCGGAGCCGGGCACGGGGGCGAGGGAGAGGTACGCGCCGGTGACGGGGGCCCTGTCCAGGCTGTCCACCGTGTTCCGCCAGGCAAGTCGGGCCAGGGCCCACTGGCCCGGCGTCAAGGTCACCTCCGTCGGGCCGGCGTCGAAGTCGTCCTGGCCGAGGACCGACGCGGCTCCGCGTTCGAGTTCGACCTCCACCGGCTTCCGGTCGCCGTCGAGGACCTGTATGTCGGGATAGCCCTTGACGACCTTCGGTTCCTTGCCGCAGTTGGTCAGCTTGACCGACAGCACCCGCAGGCCCATCGCCGCGTTGGCCTCGCCCGCCTGTGCGATCAGCCCCGACGCGGGGCAGTCGAGCACGTCGGGCGCGCCGGACATCGCTTCGGGCGAAGGCCGTTCGCCCGGGAGGCGGGACGTCTCTGTCTCCTCCATCGTCTCCTCCACCGGTGACGGCGCGCCGCACGCCGTGAGGAGACCCGCCGTGAGGAGCCCGGCGAGCTGGACGAGCGGCTTGCGGGATGTGCGTGTCGCTTCGTGTGTTGCCGGTTTCATCCGGACATCGTGTCATCCGTCTCCAGCCAGGAGCCGGTCGGTGTCGGTCCGGGCAGGGCGCGGGGGTTGAGCAGGGCGCGCTGCGCGTAGCGGAAGGCGTCGGCCGGTGCGGGGAAGGCGTGGTGTTCGTGCGAACGCAGCCGGCGCAGGACGCCCAGCGCGTCGAGGTGGGGGCGGTGGTTGGGCCGGATGCCGCTGAGGAGGATGTGGGCGCGGCGCCGGTGGTGGTTGTCGATGGCTTCCCCGAGGGCGAGCACACCGGTGGCGTCGATGAGGGTGACGCGGGCCATGTGCAGGATGGTCACGGTGGCCTGTGACCGGCTGATGGGTTTCAGCAGGCGGTCGGCGGTCGTGAAGAGGAGCGGCCCGTCGATGCGGTAGACGGCGACCGACGTGTCGTCGGGCGCGGGGGTCGGCGTCTCGCCCTCGCGGGTCTGCCGGGGGAGCATGCGGTGCACCGCGGCGGACTTCGTGACCGCGTGCAGCGCGAGGGCCGCGGTGAGCACGGCTCCGACGGTGATGCCGGTGACGAGGCCGAACAGTACGGTGGTCGTCGCGGTGACGGCGGCCACCGCCAACTGCCCGTGGCCGGAGCCGCGCAGGGCCCGCAGCGCCGTGAGGTCGACCATGCGCACGGCGGTGGCGATGAGGACACCGGCGATCGCGGCCAGGGGGACGGCGGCCACCAGCGGACCGGCGGTGAGGGCGACGAGCGCGATGGCCGCCGCGTTGACGAGGGCGGCCAGCCGGGAGACGGCGCCGGCGCGGATGTTGATGCCGGTACGGCAGACGGTGCCCGTCGCGGCCAGCCCGCCGAACACCGGCGTGATGACGTTCGCGGCCGCCAGGCCGAGGAGCACGCGGTCGCCGTCATGGCGCTCGGCATCGGTGAGCGAGTCCGCCGCGGCAGCCGTCATCAGGGATTCGAGCGCGCCCAGCGCCACGACCGTGAACACCGAGGGCAGCAACTGCGGGACGAGCGCGGGTGAGACGAAGCCGAGGGAGGGGGCCGGGAGTCCCGCGGGCAGCGGCCCGATGGTGGCGAGCGGCAGCCGCAGGAAGTGGGAGAGGACGGTCGCGAGGCCCACGGCCAGGAGCGGGACGGGCAGGGCGGGGCGCAGGCGGCCACCCGCCAGGCACAGCGCGAGCACGCCGATCATCATCGCCGCCGCGGCCCCGTGCCGGTCGGGGGCGAGGTCGCCGAGGGCCCGCACCGCCGGTACGACGACACCCTCGCCCTCCCCTCCCCGGCTGCCGGTCGCGGCGGGAAGCTGCTGGCAGACGAGCACGCCGGCGCTGCCGGTGACGAATCCCGTGACGACGGGCGCGGGCACCAGGCGCACGTACCGGCTGAGCCCGAAGCGGGCGGCGGCCATGAGCACGAGACCGGCCAGCAGGCCCGTCGTCAGCACCCCCGGGGCGCCGTGGGCCCGCGCGACCGGCAGCAGGGCCACGGCCAGGAGCCCGGTCGGCCCGGTGATCTGCAGTCTCGAGCCGCCGAACAGCGCCGCGAGCCCCCCGGCCACCACGGCGCTGACCAGCCCGGCCCGCGCGCCCAGCCCGGAGGCCACGCCGAGGCCGAGTGACAGGGGCAGCGCGGCCACGGCCACGGTCAGCCCGGCCACGGCGTCCTCGCGCGGTGACGCGCGCATTCCGGCGAGGTCGTCACGTGGCGGCAGAAGTCCCCGGATCCGGGCCCTCGCACGCGACAGATACCGAATGGCCTGCGTGTGCGGCATGACGTCTCCTGTGTTTATCATCTGGAATTTTTCTCGCGCCGAGGAAATCCGGTATCAGGGGGACGGGTTGATGCGGTGCGTCAGCATCACAGCAGGTGGGGACGGCTGTCGGGGTGTAGGGCCGGTGCGGGGCTCCTCGGCTCGCTTCGGTTTGTCCGTTGCACGCTGGCATTTCCGGCGGTGTCGCCGCAAGAGGGAAACCGCGTTCGGGGAACTCCCTGGAAGGTGCATCGGAAAGGGAATGCCGGTGAATTCCCGGCGGCTGCGCACGGGAATTTCCCGTGGGCGTGCGCGATATCGGCGCGCCCCCGTGCGTGCGGCCCGCGCCCCCGTGCACCCTCATCCATCGGTAGCCGAATAGTTCGGTGACCGATGTAATCTGGCAGAAGGGGACGCGAGAGGCGAGGAGACGGCGCGCATGACCGACGGTCTGATACGTCCGCGCACCCCCGGCCGCCGCCTGCCCGGCGTCCTGACGCGGGAGCGCGCGCGGCCGGAACGGATACGCGCCAGCCCCGGCGCCTGGCGGCCCGCCGTCGCGACCGTGTGCCTCGGCGCCTTCATGGGCCAGCTCGACGCCAGCATCGTCACCCTCGCCTACGGCAGCCTCCGCGCGGAGTTCCACGCGTCGCTCGCCGCCGTCACCTGGGTGTCCGTCGCCTACCTCCTCACGCTCGTCGCCCTCCTGCTGCCCATGGGCAGGCTCTCCGACGCCCACGGCCGCAAGCTGCTCTACCTCCACGGCTTCGTCGTCTTCACCGCCGGTTCCGCGGCCTGCGCGCTGGCGCCGGACCTCCCCGCGCTGATCGCCCTGCGCGTCGTGCAGGCGGCGGGCGCGGCGATGCTGCAGGCCAACAGCGTCGCCCTGGTGAGGACCTGCGCGCCCCCGGGCCGGCTGCGCCTCGCCCTCGGTGTGCAGGCAGCGGCCCAGGCGCTCGGGCTCGCGCTGGGCCCCCTGACGGGCGGCGTGCTGGTCTCCACCCTCGGCTGGCGGTGGATCTTCGCCCTCAACGTCCCCGTCGGGCTGGCCGCCCTGCTCGCCGGCCGCTATCTGCTGCCGCGCACCCGTACCCGCCACCGCGCCGGCGGCTTCGACTGGCCGGGGCTCGCGCTCCTGGCCCTGGCCACGACCGGCCTCCTGCTGGCCCTCTCGCTCCTGCCCCGTCCGGCCGTCCCCGTGTGGTGGACCGCCGCGCTGTTCGTCCTCGCGGCGGGCGCTACCGCCGGCTTCGCCGTCCGCCAGCGCCGGGCCGCGTGCCCCTTGCTCAGCCCCGGCCTGCTGCGCGTCAGGGCCGTGCCGCTCGGCCTGACGGGGGCCCTGTGCGCCTACCTGGTGCTCTTCGGACCCCTCGTGCTCGTGCCCCTCGCGCTCACCGCGCGCGGATACTCCGACCTGAGCGCGGGGCTGGTGCTCAGCGCGCTCCCGGCGGGCTTCGCGCTCGCCGCGGCCACCGCCGACAGGGTCCTGCCGTACACCTGGGGCGAGCGGGCCCGCTGCACGCTGGGCGCCGCGCTGGCCACGGGCGCGCTTGTCCTCATGCTCGTCCTGCCCTGGGACGCCACGTCACTGGCACCGCTCCTGGCCCTCCTCGGCCTGGGGCTCGGCGTCCACGTCCCCGCCAACAACACCCTCGTGATGGCCGCGATACCCGCGCGCTCCTCCGGCACCGGCGGCGGACTGGTCAACATGGCCCGCGGCCTGGGCACGGCGCTCGGCGTCGCCCTCGTCTCCCTCGCACTCCAACTTCCCGGCGGCGCACACTGGCCGGACGGCCCGCAGCGCGCCGTCCTCACCCTCCTCCTGGTGTCCTCGGCCACGCTCGCCGTCGCACGGCGGCAGACGGGGGGAGCGCCGGGGCGGCCGGCCGGGCCGCCCGCCGATTAAGGTGAGTTCATGTCCCCGCAGTCCAGGAACCGGCCGCCGACCGCCCGGCCCACCGCCGAGAGCGCACCGGACGCCCGGCTCCTGACCGAGGCCGTCACCCGGCTCCGCCGGGCCCTGCGCGCCTCGATCCGTACCGACTATCCGTGGGAGACCCTGCCCATGGCCCAGGTCGAGCTGCTCCAGGTGCTGGCCGAGCACTCACCCGTCAGGGTCGGCGACCTCGCGGCGCGGCAGCGTCTGGCGGTCAGCACCGTCAGCGGCCTGATCGGCCAGATGATCAACGCCGGGCTGGTGGCCCGGGCCGTCGACCCCCAGGACCGCCGCGCCTCCGCCGTCACCCTCACCGACGCCGGACGCGGACAACTCGCCGCGTGGGCGCGGGCCCACGAGCGCCGCCTCGGTGACGCCCTCGGCTCCCTGGACGAGGACGACCGGGCCGCCGTCCGCACGGCCCTCCCCGCCCTGCTCCGCATCGCCGACCTCCTGGATCCCAACAGCCCCTCCTGATCCGGAAGACGGCCCACGGCGCGACCCAGCTCGGCCGCAGGACAACGAAATTGGGGCTGGTGGCCCGGGCCGCCCGGTGTCAGACTGCCGTAATGATCAAGCGATCGACGGACGCCACACGCCGGGCCTGGGCCCTGCTCGGCGGGGATCCGGCGCTCACCGCCGCCGTCGAGTACGGCGGCCCCGAGGCCCGGACCCTGCCGTCCGCCCTGCCCGTCGCGGAGTTCGCGCGGGCGACGGTCGCGGTGTGCGCGCTCGCCGCGGCCGAGTGGACGGCCGTACGGCGCGGCGGCGGCACCCTGCCGAGGGTCCTGGTGGACGACGGGGCCGTGGCCACCGCCTTCGTCAGCGAGCGCCACCTGAGGGTCGACGGGCGCGCCGCCGGGACCTTCGCGCCGCTGTCCCGGTTCTGGCGGACCGCGGACGGCTGGGTGCGCACGCACGCCAACTACCCCCACCACCGCGCCCGGCTCCTCGCCGCGCTCGGTGTCACCGACCCCGGCGACGACGACGCGCTCGTCACCCGCGTCGCCGCCGTGCTCGCCGGCCGGCACGCGGAGGAGGTGCAGGAGACGGCCTACGCGGCCGGCGCGCTCGCCGTCGCCGTGCGCACCCCCGCCGACTGGGCCCGGCACCCCCAGGGCGCCGCCGTCGCGCGCCGCCCCCTGCTCTCCCTGGACCGGATCGCGGCAGGACCCGTGCGCAGACCCGAGCGCGGCCCGGCCGCGCGCGGCCCGCGCGTACTCGACCTCACCCGCGTCATCGCCGGACCCGTGGCCACCCGGACACTCGCGCTGCTCGGCGCGGACGTGCTGCGCCTCGACACGCCGGACCTGCCCGAGAGCCAGGACGCCCACGACGACACGGGCTTCGGCAAGCGCTCCGCCCTGCTCGACCTCGCACGGCCCGCCGACCGGGCCACGTTCGAGGAGCTGCTCGCGGCCGCGGACGTCGTCGTGACCGGCTACCGCCCCGGCGCCCTGGACCGCCACGGCCTGTCGGCCGAGGCGCTCGCCGAGCGGCGGCCGGGCCTGGTGATCGGGCAGTTGAGCGCGTGGGGGACCCACGGGCCGTGGGGCGGCCGACGCGGGTTCGACAGCCTGGTCCAGGCGGCCTGCGGCATCGCGGCCACCGAGGCCGCGCCGGACGGGACGCCGGGCGCCCTGCCCGCGCAGGCGCTGGACCACGGCACGGGATACCTGCTGGCGGCGGCCGTGCTGCGCGCGCTCACCGACCAGTGCGCGGGCGGCGGCACACACCTCGCGCGGCTCGCCCTCGCGCAGACGGCCGCCTGGCTGACCGGTGACGAAGTGGGCCCACGGGACACGGGCGAGCCCGGGGTCGAGTACGAGGCGGGGGAGTGGCTGCGGGAAGCGGACGGCCCGTCGGGGCGCGTGCGGTACGCGAGCTCACCGGTGCGGTTCGACGGTGGACCCGCCGACTGGCCGCGGCCGCCCGGCCGATGGGGAACGGACGAGCCGAAGTGGAACTGAGCGCTCCCACGACGCCGCGGCCGCCCGCCCCGGGCACGCCGGACCCCGCGCGTCAAGACCCGCTTCCGGCCCGGCCCGATGTCCGTACCGGCCCTTACGATGACCCCGTGTCCGATCCCGATCACCACGGCCCCGATCAGCACCACGCCCCCTACATCGCCCGTGGCCCGCACGTCGCCCTGCGCCCCCTCACCCACGACGACGCGGCCGAGTTCACCGCGCTCGCCCGTGCCAGCGCGCAACTCCACCACCCCTGGCTGGCGATGCCCACGGCGTACGCCGCGTTCACGGCGTACGTCGACCGCATCGCCGAGCGGCAGTCCGTCTCCCTCCTGGTCTGCCTGCCCGCCTCCGGAGGGGCCATCGCGGGGTTCGTCAACATCAACAACATCGTGCGCGGCGGCTTCCAGAGCGGGGCGCTCGGATACGGCGCCTTCGCGCCCAGCGCCGGGCGCGGCCACCTCGGCGAGGGACTCGGGCTCGTACTCCGCCATGCCTTCGGCCCGTTGGGCCTGCACCGGCTGGAGGCGAACATCCAGCCCGGCAACACCGCCTCCCTGAAGCTGGTCCAGCGGCACGGATTCCGCAGGGAGGGGTTCTCGCCGGGGTTCCTCTTCATCGACGGTGCGTGGCGCGACCACGAGCGCTGGGCGATCACCGCCGAAATGATCCCGGACCACGAGGGCTGAGAGAACGAGGTTGCCGTGCCCACGACCATCAGACGAGCCGTGCTGTCGCTTCCCGTCGCCCCGCTGGGCCCGGAGAACCCGCTGCCCGCGCTGCTGTCCCCCCTCAAGCCCCATCACCTCGACGTGGCGCAGCGCGCGGAACTTCCCGCGGCCATGGCCCGGCAGGTCGGCTACGGCCCGCTCCGCTCCGTCCTGCCCGTCCGGCGGCGTGACGGCTATTCCCGCGAGCGCACCCCCGCCGACGTCGAGGCGATCGTCATCGAGAACGACCGGCTGCGCGCGACGGTCCTCCCCGGCCTCGGCGGCCGCGTCCACTCCCTGGAGCACAAGCCCACCGGCACCCAGCTGCTCTACAGCAACCCCGTCGTCCAGCCTGCCGAGTTCGCGCTGAACGGCGCGTGGTTCTCCGGCGGCATCGAGTGGAACATCGGCGCGACCGGCCACACCCCGCTCTCGATGTCCCCGCTGCACGCAGCCCGCGTCCCGGCCCCCGACGGCGGCGAGATGCTGCGCCTGTGGGAGTGGGAACGGATGCGCGATCTGCCCTTCCAGGTCGACCTGTGGCTGCCCGACGACTCCGACTTCCTCTACGTGGGCGTACGGATCCGCAATCCCCACGACCGGCCCGCCCCCGTCTACTGGTGGTCCAACATCGCCGTGCCGGAGAGCGCCACGAGCCGGGTCCTCGCCCCCGCCGACGAAGCCTGGCGCTTCGGCTACGAGCGCAGCCTCCGCCGAATCCCCGTGCCCGAATGGGAGGGCGCCGACCGCACCTACCCCCTCAACAGCGAGCACGCCGCCGACTTCTTCTACGAGGTGCCGGACGGCGCGCGCCGCTGGATCACCTCCCTGGACGCCGACGGCCGGGGCCTGGTGCAGACCTCGACCGACCTGCTGCGCGGCCGCAAGCTCTTCGTCTGGGGCGCGGGCACCGGCGGCCGCCACTGGCAGCAGTGGCTCACCGAGCCCGGCACACCCGGCTACGCCGAGATACAGGCCGGCCTCGCCCGCACCCAGCTGGAACACGTCCGGCTCGAAGCGGAAGGCGAGTTCGCCTGGCTGGAGGCGTACGGTCCGCTGGCCGCCGACCCGGCCACCGTGCACGGCACCGACTGGCGCGCCGCCTGCGGCGAGGTCGAGGCCCGGCTGGAGGCCGCGCTGCCACGGGCGGACGTCGAGCGGGCGTACGCCGCGTGGCGGCCCTACGCCGACCTCGACCCCAAGGACAGCCTGGCCACGGGCTCCGGCTGGGGCGCCGTGGAGGTCGAGCGCGGCCGCTTCGACCTGCCCGGCACACCCTTCGCCCCCACGACCCTAGGTGAGGAACAGGCGCCCTGGCTGGAGCTGCTGCGCACCGGCTCGATGACCCTGCCGCGGCGGGCCCTGCCGCCGGGCCCGACACTGGTGTCGCCCTACTGGCGTGACCAGTTGGAGACCGCCGAGACCGGCAACCCCCACTACGACCACTACCTCGCCTACCACCTCGGCGTCGCCCGGTGGCACGCCGGGGACCGCTCGCAGGCCGTCCGCAGCTGGGAACAGATCGCCGACACCCACTGGCCCTCGATGCGCTGCCTCGCCGTCGCCGACGAGGAGGACGGCCACCCGGAGCGGGCCGCCGACCGCTTCCTGCGCGCCTTCACCGACGCCCGCGAGGCGGCGGGCGACGGCCCCTCCTGGACGGCCGCGATCGCCGCGCTCGCACGGGAGACTACCGAGGCCCTCCTCGCCGTGCACCGCCCCGCCGACGCCACCGCGGTCCTGGCGGCCCTGCCCGACACCATCCGCTCACGCGGCCGCTTCCAACTCCTGCGCGCCCGCGCCCTCCTCGCCCTCGGCGACGCGTCCGCCGCGCGCGAGATCTTCGACGCCGGCTTCGAGGTCTCCGACCTGCGGGAGGGGGACGAGACGCTGTCGGAGACGTGGTACGTGATCGCTGAGCGCTTGCTTTCGGGCGGGGGTCCGGGTCCGGTGCCGGACGAGGTGCGGGCGCGGGTGCGGGCGGAGGGGGTGCCGGGGCGGTACGAGTTCCGCATGCGGCCGGAGTAGGCGGGTCGTTGGCGCCTGCGGCGGGCTTTTCCCCAGCCCCGCCCCTTCCCGAAACTGGGGCTCGCGCCCCAGACCCCCGGCTGCCGGTCCGTTGCCGCCTGCGGCGGGAGCGGCCTGCGGCCGCGTCCTCAAACTCCCCCAGCTACCGCTGGGAGGTGCCCCCAACGGGCTGGATTGTGCGGACCGTAGCCAGCGCATTCAGCCCGTCCGGCGTTTGAGGACAGGGGGTCTGGGGGCTTGCCCCCAGTTTCGGGAAGGGGCGGGGCTGGGGAACAAGCCCGCCGCAGGCGCGGGGGCCAGGGGCACCCGCCCCAGGTCATTGCTGAGGGCGGGGAAAGACCAACCGCCCTCAGCCCGGCTTGCGGTCGACGTATTCGAAGATCAGCCCATCCGGATGCCGGGCCACCAGGTTCCGCCCGATGGGCGTAGGGACAGGTCCCGCGATGATCTCCGCGCCCACCGCCCGGAGATCCGCCAGCGACTCGTCGACGTCCGAGACCGCGATCGTGGCCGTGATCTTCCGCAGGATCGACAACTCCCGCTCCGGACCGCTCATCAGGAAGAAGCACCCGACGGCGGCGACCGAGACACCACCGCGCTGGAAGCGGAGCGCTTCCGCGCCGGTGAGGCGTTCGTAGACGGCGACGGCGGCATCGAGGTCGTCGACGCACACCCTTAGCGAGGTCCCCAGAATGTTCATGGGAACAAGGCTAGTTGGAGGCGCCGCCCCCGCGGGCCCGGCGGTCGGAACGCCTCATACCCTGCACAGGAGTTCGGCGTTCAGGACCGCGAACCACGCGTCCGGCGAGCCGCCCCACGCCCGCCACGCCCCGGCGATCCGGTGGAGGCCCGCCTCGTCCGTGAAGGAGCCGGAGACGGCGAGGTCCGCGTAGGACGACGCGACCGTGCGGTCCGCCCACAGGCCGCTCCACCACGCCCGCTCCTCCGGGGAGGCGTAGCACCACGCGGAGGCGGTGGCGGTGATGTCGGTGAGGCCGGCGGCGCGGGCCCAGGAGAGGAGGTGGCGGCCGGCGTCGGGTTCGCCGCCGCTCTTGCGGGCGACCCGGTGGTAGAGGTCCAGCCACTCGTCCAGCCCCGGCACCCGGGGGTACCAGGTCATGGCCGCGTAGTCCGCGTCGCGCACCGCGATCACCCCGCCGGGCCGGCACACCCGCCGCATCTCGCGCAGCGCGCCCACCGGGTCGCCGAGGTGCTGGAGCACCTGGTGGGCGTGGACGACGTCGAACGAGCCGTCGGGGAAGTCCAGGGCGTGGACGTCGCCGACCGTGAAGCGCGCGTTCCCCAGGCCGCGCGCACCGGCCGTCGCGCGGGCCCGGTCCAGGATCTCCTCCGTCGTGTCCAGGCCCACGACCCGGCCCTCCGGCACGAGCGCGGCCAGGTCCGCGGTGATGGTGCCCGGACCGCAGCCGATGTCCAGGACCTCCAGGCGCGGCGTCAGTTCGGGCAGCAGATACGCGGCGGAATTGGCGGCGGTGCGCCAGGTGTGCGAACGCAGGACGGATTCGTGGTGTCCGTGGGTGTAGACGACGGCGGACGGTTCCGGCATGGCAGCCCCCTCGGCGTGGGCCCGCTCCGGTGCGGGCGGGTCCCCTCACCGTACGCAGCGCCGCCACATTATGAGAACACTGTCTCGGCATCCGGTCATGGCGTCGTCGGGAGGCGGTAGACGACCAGCGCCTCGTTCTCCTTCGCGAGGGTCAACGACCGTGGCGCGTGCGCCACTTCACCGTCGTACGCCAGGTGTGTGCCCGGCTCGACGCCGTCGATCCGCAGGTGCCGCAGCCGGGCGGATCTCAGTACGGGCGAGTGCTTGAGGTCGCCGGTCAGCGCCGCCAGGAGCAGCCGCGTGCGGGCCAGCCGGCCGCCGGAGACCGTACGGACGTCGAGCACGCCGTCCGCCAGGTCGTGCCGCCGCAAGGGCGTGAGTCCCAGGCCCCGGTAGGTGCAGTTGCCCGCGAAGAGCATCCACAGCTCCCGCGGCCTGCCGTCGACCTCGATCCGTGCCGGTCCCGCCGTGCGCAGCACCTCGACGGCGGCCAGCACCCCGGCGGGCCAGGCGCCGATCCGCGGGGCCCAGCGCTCCCGCACCCGCACCAGCTCGGGGTACGCGCCGATGCTGAAGGTGTTCAGGAACCAGCCGTGGTCACCCATCCGCACCAGGTCGACCGCCACCGCCTCCCCGGACTCCACGGCCCGGCAGGCGTCCGCGACGGTCTCGATGCCCAGGTCGTACGCGAAGTGGTTGAGCGTGCCGCCGGGCAGCACGGCCAGCGGCAGCCCGTACCGTCTGGCGGTGGCGGCCGCCGCGCTCACGGAGCCGTCGCCGCCGAACACCCCGAGCGCGCCGCCGAGTTCGAAGGCGCGGTTGGCCGCCCGCTCCAGCGCCTTGTCCAGCGGCTCGCCGGTTCTTCCCGCGGCGTCCGGGCCGCTCTCGACGACCTCCGCGAGCGGGAGCGCCGCCCGCACCTCGTCGGCGGCGTCCGGACGCGCGCCCACCCGCTGTCCGGAGGTGGAGTTGGTGACCACGACCAGCCCCGCGCCGCCGGGCAGCGCCGGGGCGTCCGCCCGGGGCCGCGCGGGCGGCGCGAGCTGGGCGCGCGTGGGCGCGAGACCGCGGACGGCGAAGGCGGCGCCCGCGCCGAGCGCCGCGCCCGCGAGCACGTCACCCGGGTAGTGGACGCCGGTGTAGACCCGCGAGAAGCACACGGCCGCGGCGATCGGCGCCAGCGCCAGCCCCCACCCGCGGTTCTCCAGGGCGACCCCGGCCGCGAAGGCGACGGCCGAGGCGGAGTGGCCGGAGGGGAAGGACGTCGTGGCCGGCTGGCGGGCGAGCCGCCGGACGAGCGGCACGACGTCCAGCACGGGCCGCACGCGGCGCACGGAGCGCTTGCCGAGGGTGTTGACCGTGGCGGAGGCGACGGCCAGCGAGGCGATCCCGCGGAGCGCCGCGCGCCGGGCGGGCCGGCCGCCGGTGGCCGCGGCGCCCGCCGCCAGGCCGAACCACAGCAGGCCGTGGTCCGCGCAGCGGGAGAGCCGGGGCAGGGCGCGGTCGGCGCCCGGCCAGTGCCGTCCGGCCACGGCCAGGAAGGCTCTCCGGTCCCAGGTGCTCAGTGCGCGCCGCATGGGGGCCGGGTACCCCCGTGCGGCGCGTCGATGCCTCCCGGGTCCCCGGCGGCCGGACGGGCCCGGTGCTGCGGCCCGTCCGGCCCCGGGTGCCGGGTCAGGACGCCACGGGGACCCCCGGGACGCCGTCGCGGTCGTGGTGGCGGCTGATGTTCTTCTCCAGGAGGGCCAGGCACTCGGCCACCCCCACGCTGTCCGCCGTGAATTCCGGCAGGCGGCCGTCCGCGGCCTTCAGGCCGGTCAGCGCCGTGTCCATCGCGGTCTGCGCGGCGAAGAGGCACGGCGTGCTGTAGATCGCCACGTCGACGCCGAGCGCGCCGAGCTCCGGGAGGGAGAGCCGGGGGGACTTGCCGCCCGCTATCTGGTTGAAGAGCAGCGGTTTGTCGCCGATGACCTCGCGGACCTTGCGTATCCAGTCGACGCTGCGGACGCCGTCGACCAGCACGACGTCCGCGTCGGTGGCCGCGAGCGCCTTCGCGCGGCGCAGTATCTCCGCCTCCTCGGTGGCGTCGGTGCGGGCCACGACGACGAGGTCGCGGCGGGATTCGAGGACCATGGTGAGCTTGTCGAGGTACTCCTCGAGTGGCAGCACCTGTTTGCCGTCCACGTGGCCGCAGCGCCGTGGCCGTTTCTGGTCCTCCAGGATCACCCCGGAGGCGCCGATGGCCTCCAGGTGCTGGACGACGTGGCAGGCCGTCTCCGGGTCGACGTAACCGTCGTCGATGTCCACGAGCAGGTGCTGCGCGGGGAAGGCGAGGCGCAGCCGCTGGACGAAGGCCACCAGGTCGGGCCAGGCGATGAAGCCGATGTCGGGCAGGCCGTAGTGGGACGCGGCGAAGCCGAAACCGGAGACGAACATGCCGTCGTAGTGCTGGGCCGCGGCGGAGGCGGAGAACATGTCGAAGACACCGATCAGGGGTGTCGTTCCGTCTTCGGCGATGGCCGCACGTAGCCGATCGGGGTGGTTCACGGTACCCTCCGGAACATTGGGTTGCGTCGATGCGACGCCCTGGCCAACTGCCTGCGAAGCTCCGGCCGGTGCGTGTGCATCACGGGACACATCTGGGAAACGCGGCAAGGACAGGGCCGAGACCCACGCCGGCGGGCGAAGGGTCCCGGCCTTCGTTCGTATGGATCCTTGTTCGGGTGTGCCGTCCGGACATTAGTCAAGGAATGGTCATGCGGCAATGTTGGGCGAGTAAAGAAGAGTTTGCCGCGATGCTTTTGAGCCGATCGCCCCAACGCCCTTGAGTCACCCGCGAGTCCACCGCCCGGAGGCCCCTGGGCCCGCCGTCTCGGCGCATTCCGGATAACGGGGGACACCGGGGGAGAGGGGCGCGTCCGGGCGCCCTGCCCACAATGGCGCGTTCACCCCGCCCGCCTCGCCGCCATCCGGATCCGTACCGACAATGGGTGCCATGAGATCCGACACGCTGCTGGAGCGGCACGCCGAGGCCCTCGCCCTGTTCACCGACCGTGTGCACGCCGTCGACCCCGGCCAGTGGGGTGACCCGACGCCCTGCACCGAGTGGACCGTGCGCGAACTGGTCAACCACCTCACCGCCGAACAGCTGTGGGTGCCACCCCTGTTGGAGGGCGCCTCCCTCGCGGACCTCGGCGACTCCCTCGACGGCGACGTGCTCGGCGACGACCCCGCCGCCACCTGGGACGCCGCCGCCACCGCGGCCCGCGAGGCGTTCGGCGCGCCGGGCGCCCTGGAGCGGACGGTCCAGCTCTCCTACGGCCCCACCGCGGCCGACGCCTACGCCTCGCAGATGATCTCCGACGCGGTCGTGCACGCCTGGGACCTCTCCCGGGCCATCGGCGCCGACGAGCACCTCCCCGCGGCCCTCGTGGAGTTCACCCGGCGCGAGGTCGAGCCGTACGCCGGAACCCTCTCCGGCACCGGCCTGTTCGCCGACCCGGTCGAGACGCCCGAGGGCGCCGACGCCCAGACCCGGCTGCTCGCGCAGCTGGGACGGAAGGCCTGAACCACCGGGCACGCGCTCACACTTCGCCCGCCGGGTCCGAGTCCGGCGGCAGCGGCGGAACCGCCGGATCCGTCACGAACTCCACCACCGCCGGCACCTCCGCCGCCAGCGCCTGCCGCCACGCCCCCTCGACGTGCTCGGGCCGGTCCACACGGATGCCGGTCATCCCGATCGAGCGCCCGAACGCCGCGTACGACACATCCGGCAGCTGCTGCGACGGCAGGAACTGCGGGGAGCCGCTCCTGGCCCGCAGTTCCCAAGTCACCTGGTTGAGGTCGTGGTTGTTCCACACGCCGATGACCAGCCGGGGATCCTCCCACCGCGCGTGGTACTTCGCGGCGGTGATCAGCTCCGCCATGCCGTTCATCTGCATCGCGCCGTCCCCCACCAGCGCCACCACCGGACGGTCCGGGTGCGCGAACTTCGCGCCGATCGCGTACGGCACACCGGAGCCCATCGTGGCGAGCGTCCCCGACAGCGAGCCCCGCATCGTGCCGCGCATCCTGACGTGCCGCGCGTACCAGTGGGCGACCGAGCCGGAGTCGGACGTGAGGATCGCGTCGTCCGGCAGCAGCGGCGACAGGGCCCGTGCCACGTACTCCGGGTTCACCGGCTCCGCGGCCGCCCCGGCGCGCCGGGCCATCGCCTCTTCCCAGCGCAGCACTCCGGTGACGATCCCCTCCTGCCAGTCGCGCCGCTCCTTGCGGTGCAGCAGCGGCAGCAGCAGCCGGAGCGTGGCCCGCGCGTCGCCGGTCAGATTGACCTCGTACGGATAGCGCATGCCGATCAGGCGCGGGTCGACGTCGATCTGCACGGCCCGGGCCTGGCCGTACTCCGGAAGGAACTGCGCGTAGGGGAAGTTGGAGCCGATCGTCAGCAGCGTGTCGCAGTCGCGCATCATCTCGTACGAGGGGCGGGTGCCGAGCAGCCCCACCGACCCGGTCACGTACGGCAGTTCGTCGCTCAGCGCGTCCTTGCCCAGGAGGGCCTTGGCGACGCCCGCCCCCAGCACGTCCGCGACCTCCTCGGTCTCGGCGCGGGCGCCCGCCGCGCCCTGCCCGATCAGGATCGCCACCCGCTCACCGGCGTTGAGGACCTCCGCCGCCCGGCGCAGCGACTCGGTGGACGGCACCGTCTGCCAGCCGCTGAGGTCCAGGCTGGACGGCACCATCTTGAAGGCGTGCGAGGGCGGTACGTAGTCGAGGTCCTGGACGTCGCCGGGGATGATGACGGCGGTGGGGGAGCGGCGGGCGTACGCGGTGCGGACGGCCCGGTCGAGGACGTTCGGCAGCTGCTCGGGGACGTTCACCGTCTCCAGGTAGTCGCACGCGACGTCCTTGAAGAGCGAGTGCAGGTCCACCTCCTGCTGATACGCGCCGCCCATCGCCGACCGGTGCGTCTGCCCGACGACGGCCACCACCGGCACATGGTCGAGCTTCGCGTCGTAGAGACCGTTGAGCAGATGGACCGCGCCCGGCCCGGACGTGGCGGCGCACACCCCCAGCCGGCCGCTGAACTTCGCGTAGCCCACCGCCTCGAGCGCCGCCATCTCCTCGTGGCGGGACTGGACGAACCGGGGCCGGTCGGCCGCCCGTTCCCAGGCCGCCAGCAGCCCGTTGATCCCGTCGCCGGGATAGCCGAAGACCTGCTCCACACCCCACGCGCGCAGCCTCTCCAGCAGGAAGTCGGACACTTTCTGGCTCATCGGGCTTCACCTGTCTCGGGTGGTGGCGGGGTGGCGGGCGTGCGTTGCTCCGTACGGGTGGCCGGCGTCGCGGCCGAGGCGGTCGGCGGGGCAATTCCTCCTGGCAGGTGCGGCGGTGCGGTGCCGGGCGCACGGCCGGTCACCCTCCATCGAAACCCCGCGAGCGGCCCCGCGCCCGTCCGCCGACCGGCCCGGTCTACCCCCGGCGGCCCCGGGCAAGCGCCCCATGTCTACCTGCGCTTCTTCTGCGACATGACCCAGAGCCGCATCGCGGACCACCTGGGCATCTCGCAGACGCACGTCTCCCGCCTGATCTCGCGGACGTGCACGCGTCTGTGTGAGCGAGTGTGCGCGCAGCGAGCGGCGTGACCGCTGGGCGGCCGGGGTGCCTCAGCCCTCCAGGGCGCGGACAGGGAGGGGCGTCGCTCGGGCCCCGGGTGTGCCGGCCCTCCGGGGTGCGCGGCCGGCGTCGGCGCCTGCGGCGGGCTTGTTCCCCAGCCCCGCCCCTTCCTGGCTGCGTCTGATGTGCGGCTCCGCCGCGTGGGGGGCACGCCCCCAGACCCCCGCAACACGCTTCGCGCGGTGTCCTCGAACTCCCCCGGCTACCTCCCCCGGACTCCGTCCGGGGTGCCCCCAGAGGTGCCCCCAACGGGCTGAATTCAGCGGGGCGGGCAGTGGCGCGAAGCGCCGTGAGTGCAACCGGGGCGCCCCTCGCGCGTCACCCGCGCAGCCCGTGTCGGGCCGCCGCCGTGCCCGTGATCTGCCAAGGTGGTCGCAGGGCCGAGGCGGGCGGAGGTACGGATGCAGGCGAGCCTTCCGGCGCTTCCGGCCGTCACCGCCCCGGAACGCGGGCTCCCCGTACTGCCCGAGCTCGCCGCCCGCCTCGCCGAGGCCGCCGCCCGCAGCGAGCCCGAACCCCTCGGCGGAGGCCCCGCGCTGCGCGCCGCCGCCTGCGGCTACTGGTCCCGCCGCGGCCTGCCCACCGAACCGGACCAGGTCGTCGCCGCCCCCGGCGGCCCCCCGCTGCTCCTCGCCCTGCTCGCCGCCGCGGGCGGCGACGTCCTCCTCACCCGTCCCTGCGCCGCGTGGTACCTGCCGCTCGTACGGCTCGCCGGGCGCCCCGCCTTCCACGTGCCCGTGCCGGCCGAGTGCGGCGGCGTCCCCGACCCGTTCGCGCTGCTGGAGACGGTGCGCCGGATCCGTGCCGAGGGCGGCAGGCCGCGGCTGCTCGTCCTGTCCGCCGCCGACGACCCGACGGGCACCGTCGCGCCGCCCGAGATCCTGCACGAGGTCTGCGAGGCGGCGGTCGCCGAGGACATGACCGTCGTCAGCGACGAGACCTGGCGCGACACGCGCCACCACCGGGGCGGGACCGTCTTCCTCGGCCCCGCCGAGATGTGGCCCGAGCATGTCGTCGTCCTCACCGACCTCGCCGGGGCCCTCACCCCCACCGCCTGGCCCGCCGCCGCGGCCCGCTTCCCCGTCGGCGGCCGCGGCCCGGTCCTGCGGGCCCGGGTCACCTCGGCGCTCGCCGCCGTCCGCGCCGAACTGCCGCCCCCCGTCGCCGCGGCCGCCGCCTACGCCCTGGCCGAACCCGGGCCCGTACGCGCCCGGACGGCCGCCGCCGCCCGGCTCTACGGCACCCTCGGCGCCGCCGCCCGCGAACGGCTCGCCACCGCCGGGGTGCTCAGCCGCCCCCCGCAGACCGGCCCCTACCTCTACGCCGACCTCGGCGAGCTCCGCACCGCCCTCGCCGCCCGCGCCATCACCGACTCCGTCGAACTGGAGGCCCACCTCAGCGCCGCGCTCGGCCGGCCCGTCCCGGGCGGCCACCGCTTCGGGGACGCCCCCGACGACCTCCGGGTCCGGCTGTCCACGCCACCGCTCCTCGGTACCACCGAGGCCGAACGGCAGCGCGCCCTGGCCGCGTCCGACCCGCTGGCTCTGCCCGGCGTCCGGGCGGCGCTGACCGAATTCGGCTCGGTCTTCGGCGAACTCGCCGGCAGCTGACCTACCGTCGATGCCGACCGTGCGTACCGAGCCTCCAGCGCCCACCGGGCCGCCGCCCCCGAGGCCGGCCGCGCGCAGCACCACAACGGTTCCCCATGGAATGGAGCCCTCTCGATGACCGAACAGACCGAGCGCTCCCTCACCGAGCCCCCCGACTCCCGCACCCGGCCCCGCCCTCGGCCCCGGCCCCGTCCCCTCGGCGAGAACCGCCTCTGGCCGCGGTCCTTCACCGACCGCCTCACCACCCCGCTGCCCGGCCTCCGCGCCCTCGCCCGGCTCGCCCGCGAGCGCAGACTGCGGCCCGACCCCGCCGCACTCGGGCAGGTCCCCGCCCTGCCCGTCGAGCTCGGGCCGCTGCCCGTCGTCGACGCCACGACCACCGCCGTCACCTGGGCCGGGCACGCCAGCTGGGTGCTGCGCGTCGGCGGCCTGACGGTCCTCACCGACCCCGTCTGGTCCCGCAAGATCCTCGGCACACCCGCCCGGCTCACCCCCGTCGGCGTCCGCTGGGAGGACCTCCCCGCCGTGGACGCGGTCCTGATCAGCCACAACCACTACGACCACCTCGACGCCCCCACCCTCAAGCGCCTGCCCCGCACCACGCCCCTCCTCCTCCCCGCGGGCCTCGGCCGCTGGGCGCGGCGCCGTCGCTTCACCCACGTCACCGAGCTCGACTGGTGGGAATCCGTCGAACTGCCCGGCCCGGCCGGCCCGGTCCGCTGCGACTTCGTCCCCGCCCACCACTGGAGCAAGCGCACCCTCACCGACACCTGCCGCTCCCTGTGGGGCGGCTGGGTGCTCACGGCTCCCGGCGGGCACCGGGTCTACTTCGCGGGCGACACCGGTTACGGCCACTGGTTCGAGGCCATCGGCCGCCGCTACGACGGCATCGACGTCGCCCTGCTGCCCATCGGCGCGTACGACCCGCGCTGGATGCTCGGCCCCGTCCACACCGACCCGGAGGAGGCCGTACGCGCCTGCGGCGACCTGGGCGCGCGGGCGATGGCACCCATGCACTGGTCGACGTTCGTCCTCTCCGCGGAACCCCCGCTGGAACCGCTGCACAGGGTCCGCGCGGCGTGGGAGTCGACGGGCCGCCCACGGGAGGACCTGTGGGATCTGCCGATCGGGGGGAGCCGGGTGTTGTAGGCGGGCCGGGACGCGCACGCACATCAGCCGCGTCCAGCCTGTCCGGCGGGAGGACACCGCCGCGCGGCGGTGGCGCGGGCCCGTCCCGCCGTCAGGCTTCCAGTACGTGGACCCGCACCGGCGCCCCCGACGCCGGTGCGACCGTCTCGCGCTCCCGCCGCATGCCCAGCTTCCGCATGACCGCCTCCGAGGCGTCGTTGCCGACCTTGTGCACGCCCACCACCCGGGCGAGCCCCCGGTCGCGCAGGGCGAAGTGCAGCACGGCCCGCGCCGCCTCGGTCGCGATGCCCCGGCCCCAGAAGGGGCGGCCCAGACGCCAGTCGATCTCCACGGCGGGCAGGATCTCGGGCAGGTACTCCGGCACGGTCAGCCCTGTGAACCCGGCCAGGCGCCCCGTCTCCCGCACCTCCACCGCGAAGAGGCCCACCCCCCGCTCGTCCCACTCCCGCTCCCACCGCGCGATCACCTCGGCGGTCTGCTCCCGGTCGCGCACGGAGCCGTCCACGAGGCACCGCATCACCTCCGGATCGGCGTTGATCGCCGCCATCGGCTCCAGGTCGTCCTCGCGCCAGCGGCGCAGCGTCAGTCGGGGCGTACGAAGCGAGGTCATGCCCGCATCCTGCCCAGGGGCCCCGCCCCGGATGCGGGCATGACCTCGCTTCGTACGCCCCCGTGTTCAGCCCTGGAGCCGTGCCTGCACGAGGGCCTGCGAGCCGTCGGTCCGCCACCCCGGCGAGGACGCGTCCAGCCGCTCGACGGTCTCCGGCCGCATTCCCACGACCACTTCCGACTTGAGGGTGCGCAGCGCGACGAGCGCGCCCGGCACCCCCGCCACGGAGGCGGCGAAGGGCTGCGTCGCGGGCCAGGCCCGATCGCCCACCAGGCGGCGGTAGTTGAGGTCGCCCTTGACGACGCACAGGCTGCCCGCGGCGAACGCCGTCCGCAGTGCGCCGGGCAGCTCGTCGAAGCCCAGGGGCGAGCAGAAGAAGTCGTGGCCGGACAGGCGCAGCCGCCCCGAGGCCGCGGCGTCCAGCAGGCGCCCGCCCGCCTTCCCCGCCGCGCCGGAGAAGGCGGCGAGCCGCACCAGGCAGTCCCGCACGTCGGAGGTGACGGCGTCGGAGACGAAGTAGGGCCGTGGTTTGACGTGCAGCACCACGCCGGTCGCCCGCCCGGTCGCCAGCAGGTGATCGGCCAGCAGCAGGTCGGCGAGGAGCTCGCGCCCCGCGTTGTCCAGGACCACGTGGACCTCACCCGGCGGCCGCCCGGTGAGGTGGCGCCACACCGCGGCGCTGTCGTCGGCGAGCAGAGGGGTGTCCTCGGTGCCGGCAGCGCCGTCGGCGCCGGCAGTGGTCTCCTGGACCAGCCGGAAGCCGAGGTCGGCCCGGTTGCCGTAGAGGGAGGCCAGGAGCAGGGCGTGGAAGCTCTCCTCGGGTGACGCGCCGTCCAGCTCGTCCCGCCACGCCGTGTCGGACTCCAGGCCGGGGTCGGCCAGTTCGGCGGACTTCATCGGCGCGAACGGGTCCACCCCCTGCCAGGGCCCGGGGGTGAAGTGGTCCACGCACTCCAGCAGGCGGAGGTAGAAGTAGTTCTCGGCCCACAGGAACGGCAGCTCGCTCCACGGCCGGCCGTACAGGCCGTCGCCCCCGGACAGCCACGGCGCGTGCCCGGCGGTCACCGGCTCCGGTGGCCGGACGGCACCGGACCGTGACTCCTCCACCAGGGCCTCGAGCCGGGACCGCTGTGCCGGGCCGTAGGGGTTGCTGTCGCACAGCCTGCGGATCAGGGCCGGATGCCGCTCGTGGAAGACCCCCCAGCCGTACGCGCGGGGGCCGGCGATGCCGTGGACGGGGGCGGTTTCGTTCATCGTCTGCCTCGCTTCGTGGGACGCCGCTCCCGCCATGGTGTCCCAGGCCACACGGGTGCCGGCGACTGCCCCCGGCGGTGGCGGCGGACGAATGACGGTGGGCGGGGGTGCTCACAGCACCTTTTGCGGTCGGCGGTGCCGCTGCGCGGGACAAAAATCACGGATTTTGCGGAGGTCAACCCTCCGGTCACCATGTCCTGTCGCACAGATCCGCGACCTGCCCGCAGGACGAGAGGCGCACCACCTCATGCACGACACCGACGGCACGAACAGCCGCCGTTTCGGCCTACCGACCGCGGTCGCCCTGGTGATGGGAAACATCATCGGTGGCGGCATTTTCCTGCTGCCCGCTTCCGTCGCCCCGTTCGGCACGGTCAGCCTGCTCGCGTTCGGTGTTCTCACGATCGGCGCGATCGCGCTGGCCCTGGTCTTCGGCCGGCTCGCCGAGCGCCATCCGCGTACCGGGGGACCGTACGTCTACGCCCGCGAGGCGTTCGGCGACTTCGCCGGGTTCCTGTCCGCGTGGTCGTACTGGACGATGACCTGGGTCAGCAACGCCGCCTTGGCCGTCGCCGCGGTCGGCTATTTCCATGTGGTCACCGGAGGCACCTCCTCCAAGGGCACGGACCTCGTCGTGGCCCTGGCCGCGCTCTGGCTCCCGGCGCTGGCCAACCTCGCCGGTACGCGCTGGGTCGGCGCGATCCAGCTGATATCGACCGTGCTGAAATTCCTGCCCCTGCTGTTCGTCGCGGTCGTCGGCCTCTTCTACTTCGACCCGGCCAACCTCGGCCCCTTCACCGAGGGCGGCGGCAACTGGACCGGCGGCCTGACCGCGTCGGCCGCGATCCTGCTCTACAGCTACGTGGGCGTGGAGTCCGCGGCCATGAGCGCGGGCGAGGTCCGCGACCCGGAGCGCAACGTCGGGCGCGCGAGTGTGCTCGGCACCATCGGCGCGGCCGTGGTCTACCTCCTGGGCACGCTCGCCGTCTTCGGCAGCGTCCCCCACGACAAGCTCGTGAAGTCCACCGCGCCGTTCTCGGACGCGGTCGACACGATGTTCGGCGGCCAGTGGGGCGGCACGCTGATCGCGGCCGCCGCGGTGATCTCCATCATCGGTGCGCTCAACGGCTGGACGCTGATGAGCGCCCAGGCCCCGTACGCGGCGGCCAAGGACGGCCTCTTCCCGGCGGCCTTCGGCAGGAAGCGGCGCGGGGTGCCCACGGTGGGCGTGCTGGCCGCCGCGGTCCTCGCCTCGCTGCTGACTCTCGTGAACTACACCCTCGGCGAGGGCGGCGTCTTCGAGATCCTGGTCCTGATCACCACGTTCTCCGCGACGGTGCCGTATCTGCTGGCCGCGGCCGCCCAGGTGTACTTCCTGCTGACGGACCGGCGCGACAAGGTCCGCATGGGCCGGCTGACGCGGGACATGGTGCTGGCGCTCGGCGCGTTCGCCTTCTCCTTCTGGCTGGTGGCCGGCGCCGGTTACGCCGCGATCTACCAGGGCGTGCTCTTCCTCTTCGTGGGCATCCTCGTCTACGCGTGGATGGCGGGCCGCCGCCCGGCCACCGGCACGCCCCAGGGGGACGCGCCGGAAGCCGCGGCCGAGCCGGTCGCGGAGGCCGTCAGGCGGTGATGCCGCCGTCGAGGAGGAGGTCGGCGCCCACGGTGAAGCCGGCCTCCTCCGAGGCGAGATGGAGGACCGCGGCCGCTATCTCGTCGAGGGTGCCCGCGCGCCCCGCCGGAACGGTCCGCCGCATCCGCCCGGCCTTGTCCTCCGCGGACTCGCCGGGGCGGGAGGACATCGGGGTGTCCATCGGGCCGGGGCTGACCGCGTTGATGCGGATCCCCTCGCCGATGTGGTCGAGGGCCGCGTTGCGGGTGAGCGCGGAGACGGCCGCCTTGCTGGTCACGTAGGCGCCGAAGCCCTCCAGGCGCATATGGGCGCCGAGGTTGGACGCGATGTTCACGATGGCACCGCCGCCGTGGGCCCGCATGTGGCCGATCTCGTGCTTCATCGACAGCCACACGCCCTTGAGGTTGGTGGCCAGCACCGCGTCCCAGTCGTCCTCGGAGATGTCGGCGACCTTGGCGGGCGGCGGGAGCAGACCGACGTTGTTGACGGCCACGTCGAGGCCGCCGAAGTGCCCGACCGTCCGCTCCACCAGCGCCCGGACCTCGGCGGACACGGTCACGTCGGCGGTGACCGCGAGGGCCTCGCCGCCCGCGGCCTCGATCCGCGTGACGGTCTCCTTCAGCGGCGCCTCCCTGCGGCCCGCGACCACGAGCCGCGCGCCCTCCCGGGCGAAGGCGAGCGCGACGGCCCGGCCGATGCCCGTACCGCCGCCGGTGACGAGAACGGTCCTGCCGGTGAAGCGTGCGGTCATGACGACAACCCCTCGGTTTCTCTGAACAAGCTTGAACAAGAACGATCGGTCTTGAATAAGGGCCGCAAAAAGCCGCCCGGTGGGAGCCGCGGGCTCAGTCCAGCAGGGAGAGCGCCTGCGCGGCCGCGTCCCGCAGCCGGCCCGGCCCCGGGTCCGCCTTGCCCACCACGCGCATCCCCTGCATCAGCACCATCAGCATCCGCGCCAGCGCGACCGGGTCCCGCCCGGCGGGCAGCTCGCCCTGCGCCCGCGCCCGCATCAGCGCCGAGACGAGCGCGGTCTCCAGGCCCTGCCAGCTCTCCCCGACCCTGCGGGCCGCGGCCGGATCGTGCGCCGCGAGCTCGACGGCCGTGTTGGTGACGAAACAGCCGCGCCGCAGGTCGTCGCAGGTAGCCTCGTCGGCGAAGCGCCGCAACAAGGTCCGCACCGCGGGCAGTGCGGGCCCCGGCTGGGACAGCTCCTCCACGATGCGCGTGTCGCTCTGCTCGCCGTAGCGCTCCAGGGCCTTCAGGTAGAGCTCACGCTTGCTCCCGAAGGTCGCGTAGAGGCTCGCCCGCGCGATGCCGAGGTGCTCGACGAGGTCCGTCAGCGACGTCGCTTCGTAACCGCGCTCCCAGAACAGCTCCAGGGCTGACTGAAGGGCGGCGTCCGGGTCGAATTCCTTGGTCCTGGCCACGCGTCCGACGGTAGACCTATCAAGATCGATCAGTCAATAATCGAGGGATCGCGCCCCGGTGGGCTACCCCACGTCGAGCGCGTTCGGCAGCCCCAGGCCGTACCGCACCTCGTCGTTCCCCTTGAAGAACTCCAGCTCCGGCGCGCGGTACAGCGGAATCACCGCGCACCGCTCCGCTCCCGAATCCACCGTGTCCAGCAGCGCGTTGACCGCCGCGCGGGCGGACGCGTTGGCCCCCTCCATCGTGGCGAGGTCGATGTCGGTGGCCACGTAGTCACCGCAGAGGAAGAGGTTGGGGATCGCCGTACGCGCCTGGGGGCGGTTGAACCAGGTGCCCACCGGGTGGATGAGGAGCTGCTCGTCGTTGGTGGGACGCGGGCCGCCGATCTCCACGGCCGGGTCCAGGAACCACGAGTGCAGCGAGGCGTCGCTCAGCACCGTGCGCCCGGTGTCGTTGAGCCCCGCCTTCATCTGCGCCCACACCTCGCGGGCGACCTCCTCGCGCGTGCACTGCTTGGCCGTCCTGCCGTAGAGGATGCCGGGCTTGTCCCACTCGGAGACGTCCGCCGACAGGCAGTCGACGGCCGCGCCGTCACCGTAGTCGGCGCGGAAGTCCCGGCCGGACCAGAACTGTGCCTGGCCCACGGAGGTGATCGACCAGGGGGAGTCGATGTGGTTGACGTGGCCGTGGACGACGGGCGCCGGCTCCGTCAGATAGAACTGAATGCCCGTCATCCAGTCGGTCCGCAGCGCGTCGCAGCGCCCCAACTGCGGGTCGACGGCGCGCACTTGCGCGTTCCAGGTGGTACGGGCGTGCTCCACCGGCATGGCGGAGACGAAGTGGTCGGCGGTCACCGGCTGCCGGGCCCCGGCGGGGTCCTGGACGACGGCCTCGGCGATCCGGCCGCCGTCGAGACGGAGGTCCCGTACGGTCCAGCCGACACGGAAGGTGACACCGAGCGAGCGCAGGTGGGCCACCCAGGGGTCTATCCACGCCTCGTCGGTCGGCGCGTTGAGCACCCGGTCGGGCTCGCCGTCCGCGCCCCGGCCCAGGACGTTGAAGAGGAACGCCTCCACGACGTTGCAGACGGTCCGGGTGCTGGCGACCTCCGCCTTCGTGGCCACGATGTTGCGGGTGATGCCGATGGCCAGCAGCCGCTGGTAGTTCGGTGACATGCGGGCGGCGCGGATGAACTCCCACCAGGGCATCCGCTCCCACGCGTCGAGCCGCCGCCGCTCGCAGCTGGTGAACCAGACGAGCATCCGGTCGGTGAAGTACGCCAGCTCGCCGGGCGGGATGTTCCCGAAGGCGTCGAAGAAGCCGAGGAGCGCGCGGCGCAGGGCGTCAGGGGTGAGGACGGCGGGCGGCCGGCCGAGGGTGTGGAAGGGCAGCCGGATGTCCTCGTGGCCGATCCGGGCGAACAGCTCCTCGGAGGACGCCACGAGATTGTCGTGGCAGCCGCCCGGGTTGCCGGGGAAGGGTATGCGGCGCATGGTGTCGGGAAGGTTGCGGTAGAAGCCGGGGAAGAAGCGGAAGCCGTGCTCGGCGGGCAGGGGTCTGCGGTTGCCCCGGGCGCTCCCCGGTACGTCCATGCTGCGGGCCTTGCCGCCGGGAGCCTTCTTCTCGTACACCGTCACCCGGAAGCCGCGCTCGGCGAGTTCATGGGCCGCGGTCAGTCCGGCGACGCCGCCGCCGAGCACCGCGACGCTCTGGCCGCCGGATCTCCGGCGGCCGGCGGCGGCCGCGCGGCCGCCCGTGAGCGAGGTCGTCCCCGCCGCCGCGGCGACCGCCGCCGCACCACCGATGAAGCCCCTGCGCGTGCTGCCCGTACCGCCCATGTGCCCAGCCCCCTGCCGCCGGTGACCTTGTCACTTCCGGCGCCGGAGCATATGGGGGCCACCCTCACCCCGGAAGGCTTCAGGGGACTCGCTGTGCGTCGCCCCGCACATTGACGCGAAACCGCCCCTGTCCCGTGGGACGCTTGAGTAACCGGCACCCGCGACGAAGGGGATACCTCATGGCCGTCGAACCGCTCTCGCAGAAGGACGTCGAGGACCGCCTCCAGGAGCTGCCCGGCTGGACGACGGACGGTGACCGGATCAGCCGCACGTACTCCTTCGAGGGGCACTTCCAGGCGGCGGCGATGGTGATTCACATCGCCCAGATCCAGGAGGAGTTGGGACACCACTCGGATTTGACGCTGGGTTACAACACGATTCGCGTGAGCGTGAACACGCACAGTGTGGGCGGGAAGGTGACGGGTCTGGACGTGGAGCTGGCACGCCGGGTGGAGGCGGTTGCCTCCAGCCATGGCGCGCGTTCGTAGCCGCCTGACTTCTGGGGCTTCGCCCCAGACCCCTGACCGCGCTTCGCGCGGTGTCCTCAATCGCCGGACGGGCTGCATTGCGCACCCACATCAGCCACATCTAGCCCGTCCGGCGATTGAGGACGCTCCCGAAGGGAGCTCCCGCCGCAGGCGGCGGACTGGCCCGCAGCCGGGGGCCTGGGGAGCGAGTTCTGGGCCGCCCGCCGCAGGCGTCAGCGCACACGCGCTTCCGACTCCAGCGGCTCGTCGTCGTCCGGCAGGCGGACGTCCACCACCGCTATGTTGACCTCGACCACCTCGAGGCCGGTCATCCGCTCGACCGCGGCGATGACGTTCTCGCGGACCTCGCCCGCGACCGCCGTGATCGGGACGCCGTACTCGACCACGATGTCGAGGTCGACCGCCGTCTGGCGCTCGCCGACCTCGACCTTCACCCCGCGCGTGACGTTCGACCGCGCGCCGGGCACCCGCTCGCGCACCGCGCCCAGCGTGCGGGCGAACCCGCCGCCGAGGGTGTGCACGCCCGGCACCTCACGGGCGGCCAGGCCCGCGATCTTCTCCACGACGCCGTCGGCGATCGTGGTCCGGCCGCGGGTGGCCGCCGGCGCGTCCGCGCCGGGTGTGCTGGGCTGGACCGTCGTGCCCTGCTCGCCGGACGTGGGTATGGACGGGCTCGTCGTCATGACCGTCTCTCCTCGACTCGGTGGTACGGCCGGTTTCCGCACCCGGACTTCTGTCCGGGACCGCCGAACTCATCCATGCCCGCCCGTCAGAGGTCGAACTCGTCCGGATCCGGGCCGAGCCGGGTGCCGTTGTCGAGCCCGGCGAGCGCCTGGAGGTCCTCGCCGTCCAGCTCGAAGCCGAAGACGTCGAGGTTCTCCCGGATCCGGGACGGGGTCACGGACTTGGGGATGACCACGTTGCCCAGCTGGAGGTGCCAGCGCAGCACGATCTGGGCCGCGGTCCGGCCGTGCTCGGCGGCGAGGCGGGCGACGACGGGGTCGGAGAGCAGCCCCTTGCCCTGGCCGAGCGGGGACCACGCCTCCGTGGCGATGCCGTGCCGCGCGTGGTAGGCGCGCAGCTCGGACTGCGCCAGGTTCGGGTGCAGCTCGATCTGGTTCACGGCGGGGACCACGGAGGTCTCGGCGAGCAGCCGGTCCAGGTGGGCGGGCTGGAAGTTGCAGACACCGATGGCCTTGGCCCGGCCGTCGGCCTGGAGCTTCTCCAGGGCCTTGTAGGTGTCCACGAAGGTGTCGCGCGTCGGCACGGGCCAGTGGATGAGGTAGAGGTCCACGTAGTCCAGGCCGAGCCGCTCCAGGGACGCGTCGAAGGCGCGCAGCGCGGCGTCGTAGCCGTGGTCGGAGTTCCACACCTTGGTGGTCACGAAGAGGTCGCCACGGGGGAGGCCGGCCGCGGCGAGGGCCTTGCCCACGCCCTCCTCGTTCCCGTAGATGGCGGCGGTGTCGATACTGCGGTATCCGGTCTCCAGCGCGGTGGTGACGGCATCGGACGCCTGATCGTCCGGCACCTGCCAGACGCCGTAGCCCAGCTGGGGCATCTCGACGCCGTTGTCGAGGGTGATGGAGGGGACCTTGCTCACGAGCATGGATCCTTACGTCGGTCGTGCAGTGACGTCCATCGTCAACCGGAATGCACGCCACCGCATTCCCGGCCGGCCCGTGCCGTTCCGGGATCACCCCTGGTAGAGCGCCTCGACCTCCCGGGCGTAGGCCCTCTCGACAGCCCGGCGCCTGAGCTTCAGCGACGGCGTCAGCAGCCCGTGCTCCTCGGTGAACTGGGCGGACAGTATCCGGAACGCGCGGATCGACTCCGCCTGGGACACCTGGGTGTTGGCCGCCACCACCGCCCGCCGTACCTCGGCCTCCAGCTCCGGATCGCGCGCCAGCTCGGCCGGCTCCCGCCACTGCTTGCCCCGCAGCCGCAGCCAGTGCCCCACCGCCTCCAGGTCGAGGGTGACCAGCGCGGCCACGTACGGCCGGTCGTTCCCGACCACGACGCAGTGGGCGATCAGCGGGTGCGACCGCACCCGGTCCTCCAGCGGCAGCGGCGACACGCTCTTGCCGCCCGACGTCACCAGGATCTCCTTCTTCCGGCCGGTGATGGTCAGATAGCCCTCCGCGTCGAGCGCGCCCAGGTCCCCGGTGGCGAACCAGCCGTCGCGCAGCACCGCGTCCGTGTCCCGCCCGTCGCCGAGGTAGCCGGAGAAGACCTGCCCGCCGCGCAGCCAGATCTCGCCGTCCTCGGCGATGCGCACGGTCGTGCCCGGCACGGGCAGCCCCACCGTCCCGAAGCGGGTCCGCTCCGGCGGGTTGGCGGTCGCGGCGCCCGTGGTCTCCGTCAGGCCGTACCCCTCCAGGACGCTCACGCCCGCGCCCGCGAAGAACAGCCCCAGCTCGCGGTCCATCGCCGAGCCGCCCGACATCGCGTACCGCACCCGGCCCCCCAGGGCCGCGCGCACCCGGGCGTAGACGAGCCGGTCGAAGACCTGGTGCCGCACGCGCAGCGCGGCGCCCGGCCCCGGCCCGGTGCCGAAGGCCCGCTCCTCCAGCGCCCGCGCGTACCGCACCGCCACGTCGACGGCCTTGTCGAAGGCGGCGCCCCGCCCCTCGGACTCCGCAGCGCGGCGGGCCGCCGCGAGGATCTTCTCGAAGACGTACGGCACGGCGAGCACGAACGTCGGCTGGAAGGCCCGCAGGTCCGGCAGCAGCGCCGCCGCCGTCAGCTCGGGCTGGTGGCCCAGCTTGACGCCGCCGCGCACCGCCGCGACCTGCACCATCCGCCCGAAGACGTGCGCCAGCGGAAGGAAGAGCAAGGTGGCGGCCGTCTCGCCCGGCCGGGAACGGAAGACGCCCGCGTAGCGCTCGACGACATTGTCGGCCTCCGCCATGAAGTTGGCGTGGGTCAGCACACAGCCCTTGGGGCGGCCGGTGGTGCCGGAGGTGTAGACGACGGTCGCCGGGGTCGAGGCGGTCAGCGCCAGCCGGTGCCGGTGCACGACCGCGTCCTCGATCCGCTCGCCCGCGGCGGTCAGCGCCTCGACGGCGCCCGCGTCCAGCTGCCACAGCCGGGTCAGGCGCGGCAGCCCGTCGACGACGGAGCCGACGGTCATCGCGTGGTCCTCGTGCTCGACGACGCAGGCGGTGACGCCCGCGTCGCGCAGGATCCAGCCGACCTGCTCGGGCGAGGACGTGGGGTACAGCGGCACGGACTGCGCGCCGACCGTCCACAGCGCGAAGTCGAAGAGCGTCCACTCGTAGCGCGTACGGGACATCACGGCGACCCGGTCGCCGAACCGGATCCCCTCCGCGAGCAGGCCCTTCGCCAGCGCCAGCACCTCGTCGCGGAAGGCCGCGGCGGTCACGTCCCGCCACCGGCCGTCCGGGCCCTTGCGGGCGAGCGCGACCTCCTCGGGGTGCTCGGCCGCGCGGTCGAAGACGACGTCCGCCAGTCCTCCGACATGGGGCGCCGCCACCAGCGGTGGGACCGTGAACTCGCGCAACTGGCCAGCTCCTGCTTGTTTCTCGTGACGCTCCGTGCAGCGCCGTGACCGTACCCGATCCGGGTGGGTCACGAACCCTTTTCCGTACGGCCTTGCGCGGTCCCGGCACGGAATCCCCACGGCGTCTGCGCTTGTCGTCCACCGCGGGGGCAGGACTCACCCCGCGGTGCCGGGCGGCCCCGGGGTCTGGAGGCGGTCGCCGGAGGCCAGGATCGCCGAGGCCAGCGCCTCCGCCGGGCCCCGCGCGGCGGAGCCCGGGCCGTGCATGAGCACCACGTCGATCCCGCCCAGCTCCGGCAGGCCCGCGCGGGCCGGGACCCGCACCAGGCCCGGCGGGATCATGCCCTGCGTGTGGGCCATGACGCCCAGCCCCGCGCGGGCCGCCGCCACCAGGCCGTTGAGGCTGCCGCTCGTGCACGTCACCCGCCAGGCGCGCCCGTCCCGCTCCAGCACCTCCAGGGCGCGCGCCCGGGTCACCGCGGGCGGGGGGAAGACGACCAGGGGGAGCGGCCGGTGCGCGTCCAGGCGCAGCCGCTCGCTGCCGATCCACACCAGCCGGTCCCGCCACACCAGCCGCCCGTGCGGCTCGTCGGGGTGCCGCTTGACCAGCACCAGGTCGAAGCGCCCGGCCTCCAGCTGCTGGTGCAGCGTCCCGGAGAGGTCCACGGTCAGCTCCAGGTCGACATCCGGGTGGTCGCCGCGGAAACCCTCCAGGATCTCGGGCAGCCGGGTCAGCACGAAGTCCTCCGACGCCCCGAACCGCAGCCGGCCCCGCAGCCGGGTGCCCGCGAACCAGCCCGCGGCGCGCTCGTTCGCCTCCAGGATCGCGCGGGCGAAACCGAGCATCGCCTCGCCGTCCTCGGTCAGCTCCACGCCGTGGGTGTCCCGGACGAACAGCTGCCGCCCGGCCGCCGCCTCCAGCCTGCGCACCTGCTGGCTCACCGTCGACTGCCGCAGCCCCAGCCGCCGCGCGGCCTGGGTGAAGCTCAGGGTCTGGGCGACGGCCAGGAACGTACGCAGCTGCACGGGATCGAACACCCCACCAGGTTATCGCCGTACGTGATAACAGTCAGTACGGTGAACGGGGTTCCCGATACCGCAGGTCAGAGGCAGGCTGAGGGGCATGCGACGCCCTGCCTTCCTCTCCCGCGTCCCTGTGGACCCCTACATAGCCGCCCTGCTCGGCACGGTGCTCCTCGCCGCCCTGCTCCCCGCCCGGGGCGCGGCCGCACCGGTCGCCGGAGGCGCCGCCACGGGGGCGGTCGCGCTCCTGTTCTTCCTCTACGGCGCCCGACTCTCCACCCGTGAGGCGATGGACGGCCTGCGCCACTGGCGGCTGCATCTGACAGTCCTGGCCTGCACGTTCGTGCTCTTCCCGCTGCTCGGGCTGGCCGCCCGCGGCCTCGTCCCGTACGTCCTGACCCCGCAGCTGCACTCCGGACTGCTCTTCCTGTGCCTCGTCCCCTCCACCATCCAGTCGTCCATCGCCTTCACCTCCATCGCGCGCGGCAACGTCGCGGCGGCGGTCTGCGCGGGTTCCTTCTCCAGCATCGTCGGCATCGTCCTCACCCCGCTCCTCGCGGCCCTGCTCCTGGGCAACAGCGGCGGCGGCTTCTCCGCCCACTCCCTGCTCTCGATCGTCACCCAGCTGCTGATCCCCTTCCTCGCCGGCCAGCTGCTGCGCCGCTGGGTGAGCGGCTTCCTCGTCCGCCACAAGAAGGTCCTGGGCTACGTCGACCGGGGCTCGATCCTCCTCGTCGTCTACGCGGCGTTCAGCGAAGGCGTCATCCGCGGCATCTGGCACCAGGTCACCCCCGTACGGCTGCTGGCCCTGGTCGGCGTCGAAGCGGTGCTCCTGGCGGTCATGCTCTCGGCCACGACCTACGGCTCCCGCCGCCTCGGCTTCAGCCGCGAGGACCGGATCGCGATCATCTTCTGCGGCTCGAAGAAGAGTCTTGCCGGGGGCTTGCCGATGGCCGGTGTGCTGTTCGGGGCGCAGGCGAGTCTGGCGGTGCTGCCGTTGATGCTTTTCCATCAGATGCAGTTGATGGTGTGTGCGGTGCTGGCGAAGCGGTATGCGCGGGGGGCCGCGCGGGGTGGCTCTGTGGTGGTTCGTGGAGTGGCTGAGAGGGTTTGAGGGTGCGGGTTGTTCTTTGCCGGGGGTGGGGTGGCCTCAATCGCCGGCCGGGCTTGGGTGGTGGCTGGACCGGGGGTGTGACCTCCGGGCTGAGGACCTGGAACGCGGTGCGTGGCGCCGCCAGGCGCATTGAGTGCTGTGACGACGCACCGCGTTCCAGAACCTCACCCTCCGGCCCCACCCCCTCCGCCGGTGGGCAAGTTGAAGGCCGGTGGGGGCGTAGACCGTGGGGGCACGCCTTTTCTCTTCAGCCGGGCGCGCCGTCCTTGCAGTCGGGTGCGCTTCTCGTTCCAGCCGGGTGCACCGGTTCTTTCAGCCGGGTGCGCCTCTCTTCTTTTCCGCCGGGTACGCCGTCCTTTTCTTTTCAGCCCGTTGGGGGCACCTCCCAGCGGTAGCTGGGGGAGTTTGAGGACGCGCCCGCTGGGGGCACCTCCCAGCGGTAGCTGGGGGAGCTCCCGCCGCAGGCGGCAACGGACCGGTAGCCGGGGGTCTGGGGCACGCGCCCCAGTTTCGGGAAGGGGCGGGGCTGGGGAAAAAGCCCGCCGCAGGCGCCAACCGACCCGCAGACAAGGGGCCCGGGGCGGAGCCCCCACACGGCGGAGCCGCAGATCAGATGCAGCCCGGAAGGGGCGGGGCTGGGGAAAAAGCCCGCCGCAGGCGCCAACCGACCCGCAGTCGGGGGCCTGGGGCGCGTGCCCCAGTGGAGGCGAGCCCGGGGGCGCGCACAATCAGCGGCCCGCCAGCCCATCCAGCGGCAGCCATACCAAGAGCGCCCGCGAAGCCACCCCGTCACCCGAACCCCGCAATCGCGAAAGTTCGCGATCCGACAACCCCCGCCCATACACCCGCACTTCATCGAGCGAGCCAAGGAAATACCCCCGCCCATCCGGCCGTTGCCCCACATGCACACCGAACGTGGACGTACGGCTCACCGACCCGGCGGCACCCCCCACCGCCACCGACGCCCCGTCCACGGTGAGGACGAGCCGGTCGCCCCCGCGCCGCAGTGCCGCGAAGTGCCAGCGGCCGTCGCGGTACGCGCCGGGCAGGCGTGCTGTCGCCGAGCGGGCCGGGGCCGGGCCGGTGACGGCGGTGAGGGAGCCGGTGACGCCCCGGGCGTCGCTGCGCAGGGAGACCTGAGGGGCGCCGCCGACCCCGCCCATCCACAGCAGCGGCTGCTCGCCGTGTGCGGCGGCGGACTGCCTGAACCACAGCAAAGCCGTGAAGTCCCGTGCATCGAGCGGGAGTTCCGGGCGGTAGGGCAGCCGTACCGCGTCGTCCGTGCCGTCGAACGACAGCGCCCCGCCGAAGCGGCCCTCCACCGGCCGCGCCCCGCCGAGGACGTACGCGGCCGGCGCGCCCGGGGCCCGGTTCGGTGTCGTCGGGTCGGGGCCGCGGCGCGGGCCCAGCCAGTCCTCGGTGAAGCGGGCGAAGCGGATCTCGTCCTTCGCGTCGGCCCTGCCCGCCTCGTAGAGCAGCCCCGCGGTCCCGGGGGAGACGACGGCCAGGTCGGAATAGCCGGACCAGTCGGAGGTGACGCGCCTGCCGCGCTCCACGCTCTCCCAGGTGCGCCCCTGGTCGTAGGAGGAGCGGATGGTCATCGCGCGGCGGCGGTCGGGGTCCGCGGGCAGGGAGAGCAGCCAGCGGCCGTCGCGCAGCGGCACGACGGACCCCTGCACCATGGGGGCGTAGAGGTCGGGCAGTGCGCGGAAGGGGCGCTCGAAGGTGGCCCCTCCGTCGCGGCTGACCGCGACGTCGCGGTTGCCGAGGTCGGTGCCGCCCTGCTCACGGCCGTTGACATGGATCGCGCCGTCGCTCCGCTCGACGAGGGTGAGTTCGGACGGCATCTGGTCGTACGTGCTGTCGGGGGCGATGCGGTGGGTGTCCACCGCGCCCAGCCGCCAGTGCGCGCCCCCGTCGTCGCTGAGGGCGAGCGCGGCGTGGTCGGCGGTGACCCGGGTGCCGTCGTGGCTCTGGGCGTTGACCCCGACGACGAGGCGGCCGCGGTGCGGCCCGTGGACGAGCTGGATGCCGTGGCCGGGGCCGGTGGCGTACCACGAGTTCCAGCCGCGCGGCCGGATCTGCCGGGTGATGTCGCGCGGCCGCGACCAGGTCGAGCCGTCGTCGTCGCTGTACTGCGTGTGCGGGGTGCGGTCGCAGGGGACGTCGCAGTTGCCCGCGTCCGGGCGGCCCGCGTTGTAGGTCGTCGTGACCACGATCCGGCCGGTGCGCCGGTCGACGACGGGCGCCGGGTTGCCGTGGGTGTCGCCGTGGCCCTCGTCGACGATCCGCAGCGGCCCCCAGGTGCGGCCGCCGTCGGTGGAGCGCTTGAGGACGAGGTCGATGTCGGTGGCGTCCCCGCAGTTGTGTCTTCGGCCCTCGGCGAAGGCGAGCAGGGTGCCGCGGGCGGTGGTCACGAGCGCGGGGATGCGGAAGCAGGCGTACGCCCCTTCCCTGTTCTGTTCCCCGTCCTGTTCCCCGTCCTGCGAGGCCCGGAAGAGCACGCGCTCCTCGAACCCGTCCGGCCCGGTGGCCCCGGCCCGTACGGGCTGGAGCGCGAGGGCGAGCAGCGCGGCCGACAACGCGGCCGCCGCCACGCGCCCGGCGGCGCGGCGGGTGCCGGGGGGCGGGGAGCTGACGGTGTGTCGGTGACCTGTGCGGGAGAGCGGCGCCATGGCCCGGCCCTTTCGCGTCGAGGCACTGCGGGAGCTGTCGTGACACGCGGGAACCGGGCAGCGCGTCCGCCTCTGCCCGGTGAGCCCGAACGTACGGGGCGGGCCGTGGTCCCACAAGGCCGATTGCGCCAATGAGCTCACACGGGGCGCAGCACCACCTTGCCGAGGTTGACGCGCGACTCGATGATCCGGTGCGCCTCGGCGGCTTCCTCCAGCGGGAGTTCGGCGTGGATCCGGGGGCGCAGCCGCCCGGCGGCGAAGAGTTCCCACAGGTCACGGCGCCACTGCTCCATCAGCGTGGGCCGGTGCCGGGCGACGAGCCCCATCTGGAAGCCGATCGCGGACTTCGCGCCGACCAGCAGGTCGTACGCCTCGATCGTGCCGCCCCCCGAGCTGTACGCCACCAGCCGCCCGCCGGGCGCGAGCGCCGCGAGCGCCGGGGAGAGGAGCTCGCCGCCGACCGCGTCCAGCACGATGTCGACCGGTGCGACGTCGGCGAGCGCGTCGTACGTCACCACCTCGTCCGCCCCCAGCGACCGCACGAAGCCGGCCTTCGCGGCCGAACTCACCGCGCCCACCACCCGCTTCGCGCCGCGCGCCCTGGCGAGCTGTACGGCCAGGTGGCCGACGCCGCTGGCCGCCGCTGTCACCAGCACCGACTCGCCCTCGGCCGGGCGGGCGGCGTCGTGGGCGCCGAGGGCGACCAGGCCGCAGCGCACGAGCGCGACGGCGTCCGTGGCGCTCGCGGAGTCGGGCACCGGGGAGGCCATGGAGGAGTGCAGCAGGGAGTGGTCGGCGTAGCCGTCGGCGAAGCACAGGCCGGTGACGCGGTCGCCGACGGCGAAGCCGGTCACCTCCGGGCCGAGGGCGACGACCTCCCCGGCGACCTCGCCGCCCAGACTCGCGGGCAGCGGCAGGCCGCCCTCGCGCACCTTGCGTACGACGGGGAGGGTCACGCCGACGGCCTCGGTGCGCAGCAGGAGCTCGCCGGGGCCGGGGCGGGGGACGTCCGTGGTCTCGACGCGCAGGACCTCGGGGCCGCCGTTCTCGTGATACCGGACACGACGCATGGGCACCTCACAGATTTCGTTGGTGGGGCCAACGTATCTCTGTTTCATTGGGAGGTCCAACGTTTTCTTCGGTAGGCTCCCGCCATGGCAGAGAACGAGCCCGCGCTCACCCGGATCCGCGCCCTCCCCAGCTGGCTGCTCAACCGCGCCTCCGCGCGCGGCCGCCGCCTCGTCGGCGAGGCCCTCGCCCGCGAGGGGATGCGCATGCCGCACCACGCCGTGCTGTCCGCCGTCGCCGACCTCGGCCCGGTCGCCCAGGCGCAGCTCGGCCGCACCACGGGCTTCGACCCCAAGGACATGGTCGGCATCCTCGACGACCTCCAGGCCGCCGAGCTGATCACCCGCGCCCCCGACCCCACCGACCGCCGCAAGAATGCGATCTCCCTCACCTCGGAGGGCCACCGGCTCCTGGCCCGCCTCGCGATCCTCGGCGAGGAGGCCAACGAGAGGCTCCTCGCCGCCCTCTCACCCGCCGAGCGCGAGCAGTTCCTGAGTCTCCTCACCCGGGTCGCGGAGGAGCGGGACTGAGCGGTGTCCGGCGGATCTTGTGTCGGTGCTGCGGGTGGCGCCGTCTGTGCACCACCGCTGCGCGGCGGTGTCCTCAATCGCCGGACGGGCTGGATGTGGCTGATGTGGGTGCGCAATTCAGCCCGTCCGGCATCTGAGGGCACCGCCGCG